>NZAF01000169.1 GCA_002686115.1 Halobacteriovorax sp.
CATATAGAGCATATTAGAGATGGAATTTAAAAATTGCATTTTGGCATCTTTATCAATCTTTCCAGTAACAACACCCTTATCAAGATAATTTTCAACCTGTGCTTGGTTAATAGGCTCATTCATTTTAAAAAGTTTAATATGATGAGGACTACCATCTCTTTTAATCTCAAGATAAATATCACATACAGGTATTTCAACAGACTTTAAAATCTTAAAGGGAAATTTAGCATAAGTATCAGCTTCTATATTGCCAACGCCCTCAATAAATTTATCAATGGCTTCTTTCCACCTGTCGGCAGAGTAGTGTGACCAATTAGGATAATTAGTATCTCCACCTGCAGAGAAAACTATTTTATTAGGAATATCTTTGAAGTCATCTAGATCAAGAGAATTTGCCCTATTTTCATCTAGAATTAAAAGTTCTGGTGTGTCGTTTAGGCTCAAGCTCGTTAAAAGTGCAGATCCACTTTCTTCAATATGAAGATCAATATTTTTTGCGCCATCAAGGTATGTTCTAATAAAAGTTAAAAGAGCATCATTTTTAACACAAACAAAGACAGAGATTTTTACCATTCTTCTCCTATTGAAGATCCTCAGGAACTAACTGAAAGATGACATATGGTTGTACAATGAGATAATTAAACTCAGTTTCATCTTCTTCCCAAGTGCTAACTTGCTCTTCAGTTGGAGGGAGGAGCTTTTTTTGTTGAATCCATTCTCTAACATAATTGGATTCATCTCTGGCCATGGCAAGACCAACGGCTTCAAGGGCCAAATCATTTGTGATGATAAATGCCGCTTGTCTTTCATGATGAGGAGCAATGAGTTCCCACTTTGCTTTATCAACATCATTTTTTAGTTTTTCAAATAAGTTATCTTCTTTAGAGTCACTCATTTCTAATCCCCTAAAAACTTTCTAGATCACGTTTTAAAATTTCGTTTACACTAACTTCACCATAGATAGATTTAATACAATGACTTAGCTTATCTTTGGTTATCTCATCTATCTCATCGCAATTTTTACCGTTTTCCTTTAAGTTTTTTAAAATTTCAAAATATTCTCTCTCAATCTTTGTCTTCTCGTTCTCTTTTTTTCTAAACATCGGAGTTAGAATAAATAGGGCCGCTAAAATGATCATCATGAGCATTACGATATGGTAAATCTTCAAAATTATTCCCTTTTCTTGTAGTTATACAGCAATATCTTACCTTATATTAGGGTGAAAAGTTAATGCTTTAACTGATAGATAAGATAACTGATGAAAATATAAAAGAAATTACTTATCTTCTTTAAAAGTATCCCCGCCCACAGAGATAGGCAGATCAATAGTACCATCTTTGATGTTTATGAGGCCTGATTCGAAGTCTCGTTGAATCGCGGTGAGCTCTTTAGGAAGAGGACATTTAATTGTGATAGATTGGCCGGTATAAGGATGCATAAAAGAGAGCTCATAAGAGTGAAGAAAGAGGCGATAGAACTTATATTTTTTTCTAAAATACTTATTAGTGAGCCCATTTCCATACTTTGCATCACCAACAATATTATTCATCCGTCTTGATAGGTGTCTTCTTATTTGGTGCTTCCTACCAGTTTTGATTTCAATATCAATGAGTGAAAAACCATTCTTGGTCATTAGTGTGTCATAGACAGTGCATGCCTCTTGTTTTACACCATGATCATTAGTAAGAGCAAAGTCAATCTGAGCCTTTTGATCAGTTTCACCTCTTACAAGGGCAATATACTTTTTCGTCGTGTTTTCAGTATTCCAATTTTCTTTAATGAGTTTTGTCGCTTCACTTGATAAACCAAAGATAACAACACCTGAAACATTATTATCTAAGCGATGAATGGGGTAGAGGTAGAGATCTGTCTGCGCCTTTAGTGAGCGCATAAGGCTTCTTCGATCTTTACTTCTTTCTTTATAGGGATGTACAAGAATTCCAGCAGGCTTTTCGACAGCGATGTAGTTTTCATCTTGATATAGGATATTGAGCTTCTTTTTCGCCATTATTAAAAAATCCTGTCATTCTAAGTATTTGCTTAAAAAAGTTGTCACTTTTGTAAGTCATCATAATCAGGATTGTGACTAAACTCAATGTATTTCTAACTCCTTACAAACTTTTTCTCCAAAGCTTTGGTGAAATCTAATTTTGTACCATAATCCTGTAAACGTAGTAATTTCAGGACAATAAAAATGATTTATCAAGACAGTAAGAAAATCACTATTATTATGGTTGATGATGAGCCAGGACTAAGAGATGTGTTTGACTTCTTTATAGAGCAAGCAAAGAAGGACTCACGAGTAGATATTGAGTTTAAGTATTTTGGTTGCAGCCGTGCATGCGATGATTATTTTGCTAGCAAGGAGAGGGGTGAAAAAGAAAATATATTTGTCATTAGTGATATCAACATGCCTGAAAGAGATGGAATTACTTTTATTAAAGAACTTGTGTCTAAACATCCGTACGTGAATACTATTTTCTGTACGGCTTATCATAGCGATGCATTTAGAAGAGTCTGTACTGAACTTGGAGCATTTGCTTTCTTTGCTAAGCCAGCTGACTATGCCATTGTTGTACAAAAGATTCTTGAGTCAGCCCAAGCGGCAAGTTTAGTTGCCTGACTATTAAAAAAAATATAACGTTTGCCCAAAAAAAAGCACTTAGTATGAACTTAAAGGAGTTTGTATGTCTGAGAAGCGAATTGTGTTGGCAGGTGGATGTTTTTGGGGAGTAGAAAGGCTTTTAATAGACTTTCCTGGAGTGACCTATACTGAAGTTGGTTATACAGGGGGAGATCTTGATGACCCTAAATATGAAGATGTATGTACAGGAAATACTGGTCATGCCGAGGCCGTGCTTTTAAAATACGATGAAACAACGTCTTTACCTAAGATTTTAGACTTCTTTTTTAGAATTCATGATCCTACAACTTTAAATAGACAGGGAAATGATATTGGTACACAGTATCGTTCTACTATTTTTTATGAAAATGATGAACAGAAGAAAGAAGCCTTAGAAGCGATTGAAAGAGCAAATCAATCAAAGAGATGGAAAGAAGATATTGTGACAACAGTTGAACCTCTTGAGAGATTTTATTCAGCAGAAGAGGCCCATCAAAAGTATCTTATCAAACATCCGATGGGATACAATTGTCACTTTATAAGAGATTAATGAGCATATGAAAAAGAAAATTAGTGGCGCTGAAAAGTTTGACCAGTTCTATGAAGAATATTGGAAAGAGAGGTGGGAGCCTCTTAAAAAGGCTCTACTTAAAGATAGAGTTAAAGTTTATCGTAAAAATAAATGGTCTCTGTATAAGGCCATAAGTGATGAAGTCATTGAAGGTTGCTATCAGAATGAACAGATAAAGGTTGGTCTGAAGAATATTAAAAACTTTTATTTCTTAGATGTCGCCAGTGTGATTGCGGCAAGGAATTTACCCGTCAAAGAAGGAATGAAGGTTCTTGATATGTGTGCGGCCCCTGGAGGGAAGTCTCTAGTCTTAGCAGAGAAAATGAATGGACAAGGAGAGCTTGTCTTAAATGAACTTTCAAGAACACGTCGAGATAGATTAAAAAGAGTCATCGATGAGTATATTCCTGAAGAGCATAAGTCCTTTATCGATGTCAGAAAGTATGATGGAAATAACTACGGTATACATTTAAAAGATGAGTTTGATGCCGTGTTATTAGATGCTCCCTGTTCTGGAGAAGAACATCTCTTGCATAGTCCTAGTGAGCTAGATAAGTGGAATGTAAAAAGAACAAAGAGACTCTCTCAAAATCAATACTCTCTACTTTGCTCCGCTTTATTAACAGTAAAGTCTGGTGGACACATTCTCTATTCGACTTGTTCAATTAGCCCTTTAGAAAATGATGAAGTTATAAGGAAGCTCCTTACTAAAAAAGAGGGTGCCGTTGAGATACAACCCATAGAGCAAACTTATGATATGGGAGAAAGTACTGAATTTGGTCATATGTTCTTACCAGACAGGTGTGAAGCTGGACCAATTTATATGTGTCTAATGAAAAAGAAGTGACCTAAAGCTTTTTTACAAGATCTTTTTCTGCTTGATAGACGTTCTCTAAGACTTTTTTACACTCATCATGACTTACATCGAATAAAATATGACTCTTTTGTAGCTCCTTTGGATTTGATGAATTTTCAAAGGAAGTGATTCGGTTCCCAAGCATAATTTTTAACTTTCTAAGTTCTTTCATATTCCAGTCTGAGAGATTGTGAATATCTTTTTCTTTTATATTTGCCATGATTTTTCCTTAATTTAAATCTACTTTCTCAACGTAATTATCATAGATTGTATAAGGCAGTAAAATGATATCTCCGACAACACTTGGAATAAAATCGACGAGGCCCATTACTGTGTAGGGATATATCTCATTACGAGGAGCCCTCTTTACCCAGTTGATATTTTGAGATGTTCCAGCAAATATTTTATTTGCCTCATAGTCTTTTTTTATAAAAGTTTGCTCAATCGTTGAACAACTAGTGCTGAATAATAGGGACAAAGATAAGAAGAGCTTCATATTTAACCTTTTGAATTATTAATTTCTAAAACAAGTTTATCCATTTTCTTAAACCACAAAAATGGCACTAATGCCAAGAGAACCATTGAAGGATAACCTGAAGGAAGTTGTGGAGACTCGTCAAATGTTCTTAGGACTTGATATTTTCTACTCGGGTTGGCATGGTGATCAGAATGTCTTGATAAATCAAAGAGTACAAAGCGACTGATCAAGTGATCACTATTCCAAGAATGTAGTGGAGTCACCCTCTCAAATCTTCCATTCTCTAGCTTCTTTCTTCTTAACCCGTAATGTTCAATATAGTTAATAGTTTCAAGTAAGAGAAAACCAAATACTGCAGCAGCAATAAAGTAGAGTGAAACAACTGGGCCGAATATATAGGCGATTATCAAGATAATTGATAATTCAATAATCTTCCAAATGACGACTTCGTTCTTATACCACTTCTTTCTTCTTTCAAACTTAAGGGCAGAGATAAAACTTCCCCAGACTGACTTAGGCCAAAATGAGTAAAGGTTGTCTCCAAGTTGAGCACTCGCTGGATCAAGTGGTGTTGATACATGACGGTGATGACCTTTATTATGCTCAACAAAGAAGTGACTATATAATGAAGTGCTTAAAAGTATCTTTGCCATGATTTGTTCATACCTTTTTACACGATGACCTAGTTCATGAGCAACGTTAATTCCAATCACTCCACATGAAATACCTAGAGCAGATATTAGCCCTATCAGCTCATAAGTTTCATAATGATGAGAATTTATTCTATGACAAAAAAGGATAACGAGAAATATTTGCAAAGGAACCATTGAGTAAACAAGAAAATCAAAATATGAACTTTTTAAAAAAGACTCTTCTTCATCTGCTTTAAGATTATTCTTATCTGTAGATAAGATAACTTCAATAATAGGTAGTACGAAAAAAGTTCCAATTAAAGCGGTGTAAGTGAATAATCCTTCACTTAAAAGTGAGTAGAGTGTTAACGAAGGTATTGTATAACCTAGTAAGTATAGTAATTTCCTTTTCATATAGATATTCTATTTCAATTGCTATGGATGAGAAAGTCATGTGATTTTATATAATTCTTGTTATATATTATAATTACAATAGCTTATAAAAAAGGTGCGTAAATTGATTTCTCAAAAAGACGAGATTCCTTCCTATATTCCACATGATGCTCGCTTTATAGTTCTTGGAACAATGTGTGCGCTAAACGCAAGAACTATCAACGGTGAAAAGCCTGATGGAGATTTCTTTTATTATAATGATAACCGAAATCACTTCTGGAAGATCATGCAATACCTCTATCTTCCAGATCAAGAGCCTAAGAGATTAACGATTGCAGAAAAAAAAGCATTTCTTCGTGATCATGGAATTGGTATTCAAAATCTTGTTAGTGAAATATGGACACCTAACCAAAGTAAGCTTGATCCATCTGATACAGTCTTATTTGATTGTCAAAAAAAGAAAAAAATATCTTTTAAGTTACTGACTCCAAAGGTTAAAAAGTCTTTTGAAAATGCGACGTTTCTTTTTACATGTAGGCATAAGAAAGGAATAGAGAATTTAATGAAAGGATTTATTGAAGCCAATAATCTGTCTTTTGATCTTTTAGAGAATATACACTTCTTAAAAACTCCTACTCGATGTAATCCTTATAAGAGAAGCGTTGAGTGGAGAGAAGAAATAAACGACTTTTTAAAGAGTAGAGGACGCTCATGAAAGAAGAATTTCGAGATATAACAGTTATTGGTTTCGATGCAGATGACACTCTATGGGTTAATGAAACTTTTTTTAGAGAGGCAGAAGATTTGTTTTGTAAGCTCTTATCTAATTACGAGACAGAAAATAAAATTAGACAGGAACTTCTATCAATTGAATTAAGAAATCTAGAAATATATGGCTATGGTATCAAGGGATTTATCCTCTCTTTAATTGAAACCGCTGGGGTGTTATCAAATGATCAATTAAGCTCAAAGGTTTATCAGCAGATCCTAGAAATAGGAAAAGATATGCTTAATAAGCCAGTAGAACTTATAGAGGGTGTAGAAGAGACTTTAAGTTATGTAAGTGAAAAATACAGAATATTACTTCTTACAAAAGGGGATCTCCTAGATCAAGAAAGAAAGCTTAAAAAGTCAGGACTCTCTAAGTATTTTCATCATGTTGAAGTTCTCAGTAATAAGTATCCAAATAATTATAAAGATTTACTCGATCATCTAAAGATTAATCCACGTGAGTTCTTAATGATTGGCAATTCATTAAAGTCAGATGTCTTACCTATATTAGAAATAGGTGCAAAAGCAGTTCACATTCCTTTTCATATTACATGGGAACATGAAGTGGTGAATGAACCTGTTGATAAAGATTATTTGACACTTAAAGACATTAGAGAGTTTAAGAACTTACTTTAGAATTAAACTATCTTCTTTTTCTTCTTTGCATATTTTTTCCAGGCTTGTTCTTACCACCTGGTCCTGGTTCAAGACCAGGGATATTCAATTTATCAAACTTACTTTTTTTCTTTTGTTGTTGCTGGGGCTTCTTTGCCTGTTTTTTGGTCGGAGTGGACTTATGTGAATCTGAAGAGGAGCTTTTTATAAGTTTCTCAAGAGTTTTCATTTCTTCATCAGTCAGATCTCTCCAGTCACCAACAGGTAACTTTCCAAGACTCACGTTCATAATGCGAATTCTTTCAAGCTTTAAGACTTCATAACCAAAGTATTCGGCCATTCTACGAATTTGTCTATTAAGTCCTTGAATCAAAGTAATTCTAAAAGAGCGTTCTGATTCTTTTGTGATTTTACACTTCTTTGTTACCTGTCCTAAAATAGGTACTCCGCCTGACATACCCTTTATGAAATTATCAGTGACTGGCTTATCCACGGTCACAATGTATTCTTTCTCGTGATTATTTCCGGCTCTTAGGATTTTATTAACGATATCACCATTATTCGTTAAAAAAATGAGTCCTTGTGAGTCTTTGTCTAAACGTCCGATAGGAAAGATTCTCTGTGGGTGACCAATGAAATCTACAATATTATCTTTTTCAGCGCTCTCCGTTGTACTTACAATTCCAACAGGCTTATTGAGTGCAATAACAATAAATCTTTCTTTCTCTTTGGGAGTAATGACTTGATTTCCAACTTTTACAGTGTCTGTTGTTGAGACTTTATCTCCAGATGAGGCAGTCTTGCCATTGATAGTAACCTTCTTATCTTCAATATACTGATCGGCCTCTCTTCGAGAGCAAAAGCCACTGCTTGAAATGAATTTATTCAATCTAATTTTTTCTTCTGTAAACATACGGCACATTAACATAGGAGTGTTTCAATAATTAAGATGTCATGTAAAAAAGTCATTCTTTTTAGAACGATGATTCACATACTTATGCTCTTTGTGTTACCCATCTCTTATGGGAAAGAAAAATAAATCATCGATGGCGCTTAAGGGTGTGGGCATTGCTCCAAATATATTGTTAAAACATGTTGAAAATACAGCTCCTTTTCTATTTGAAGGAGAGATTGATACAAGTGTTAAGGGACGGGCATACCTAGAGAAGCTTAGATTCTATAAGAAAAACCTCAAGCAACTTAATAATATTAATCTTGCAGAGTATTTTCATATCTGTCTTTGTGCTCATTGGACGACAGCAGGAACCTTCGTTCCAACAGATGTTGATAATCAAATTAGAGAAAGTCTATGGAAGCATGGCTCTATAGGTAAGTATATTGATATCATGGCAAAGACGACAATTGCTTCATGGAAGTGGGATTATTCCCCTGTAACGAATAGAAAATCATTTAATAGAAATAATGAAGAAGTCATGAGTACTCACGAGGGAACATGGCTTAGTGTCGCAATTGGAGCTTACTGCGCACTAGAAAAGAATAAGAAAACTGAATTAGCTAGCGAGATGGCAGAGGTTATCTTAGCGGAAATAAAAAAAGAGCAAGAGATACTTATTTCTCTTAGAGAAGATAGAGATCATATTAACTTTCTCCGTGCTGCTCCATTAATGGCGCATAATTTTGGTGATTTAAATCGTGTGATGGATCAGTGGCAGATGGATCCTGAAGGTGCGTTCTTTAAGAGAATTTATAAACTTGGTCACTTTTTAAATGATAATTACGATCCTATTCTCGTCTATACGGGCTCTGTTAATAAAGAGTTTAGCTCTAAGGAAAATCATAGGCACATGTCGATGAGACAACCAAAATGTCTAAGAAAATCAAGTGATTTTCTAATTCCTGTTGGCCCTTTCATGGATGACTGGGGAGTTCAATTAGGAAAGAGTGAAAAGTTATCTTTAGCAGAAAAAGCCGAAATCGTTGGTGCATTCTTTGAAGGGTATAAAAGACAAGATCAAGCCTTTGGTTATATAAGGGCCTATCGTAATCTTTTAGAGCAGCTTTACGGTGGACTTAGTGCTCTAGAAGAGTATATGCCTTTTGACTTAGTGATAGAGATCAAAAAGTCTCAGTTTTCTACTCTCGCTGAGATTTCACGTGAAGAATTTGAAGAGAATTATAAGAAGGATCTAGAGAGGTTTGTCTGTCCTATTTCAAACTTAAGCTTTTAACTAGTAAGATATTATTTTTTTATAGGTACCATTCTCTTTAAGTTTTCTTAATCTTTTGTCATAAAACTTTGCAAGTTCTGATGAGTGTTTTCTTTTTTTGTTAAATGCAAGATAGGCTTTACTATTATTTAAAAAGAAGCCCCTTCTTAGTTGATCGTGACTTTTACCCATCTTTTTTAGTGTATGAAGTGCGATTCTATTATACATCGCTGCAACTTTGATACGTCCGATGTTGAGAAGGTTTATCAATTGTTCTTGATCACTAACTTTAAATAGCTTAAATCGGCTTTTGTGGATTTGAAACTCCTTTCCATATTCAAAATCAATCATTTTACCAACAGGAGTCCCATCGGGGATTTGGCTTAAGTCTTTAAAATTCTCATTAGAGTCCTTATCATAGTAAAGATATGCTTTTGCGATAATGAAAACTTCTTTGCTAAAGTAAAAATTTTCTTTATTTTCAACATCTTTAGTAACATGAAGGGCAGCATCAACTTCATCATTTTCAATCATTTTAACAACTCTTGCATATGGTACGCTTAAGAATTTTACTGAGTAAGGGCCATCTTTAAAAATCTCTTTTACTAAGCGGTATGAGAAGCCTTGGTTCTCCTTACCGGATAAAGGCATTGCATTGTCTTCAATGGCAATAGTTATCTCTTTTGCATATGAAAGCTGAG
Source organism: Halobacteriovorax sp. (assembly GCA_002686115.1). Classification (GTDB taxonomy): domain Bacteria; phylum Bdellovibrionota; class Bacteriovoracia; order Bacteriovoracales; family Bacteriovoracaceae; genus Halobacteriovorax_A. Next base: position 9,810 of record NZAF01000169.1, read on the forward strand.
CTAGAATCATGAAAATGAAGAAAACTGTTTTGATTTTCATCTGTTCCTTAAATGGATTTAATTATTTGATCGTATCTTATTTCATTAGTCATATGGGATCAAGATTAATAGATGAGAAATTAAGATATTATTGTTAAAGAATTTTAATTATTGGTGTATAGGCTCAACACGTTAAGTATTGAGTCTATACACCAACTTTTTATCCTAGATAAGCTCCGCCGCATACTGGGATATATGTACCTGTTAGATGCGAGCTACTTTCACTCGCCAAAAAGCTTACCGTATTTGCAACATCTTCGGGCTCTCCAATTCTACCTGTAGGTGTTAAAGACTTGATAAATTCTTTAAATTCGTCTGGAGCTTGTCTTGTGGCATCTGTAAGAATCAGTCCTGGTGCCACAATATTTGATGTAATACCAAGAGGGCCAAGTTCTTGAGCGAGATATTTGTTAAAGCTATCAAGTGCTCCTTTCGCTGTACCATGTGCTATAAAGCTAGGAGCGGGACTCTCTGACAGAGTACTTGAAATAAAAATAATTCTTCCATATTTTTTATCTTTCATCGTGTTTGCGGCATGTCTTGCAGTTACATAAGAAGCATGAACTTCGTCGTTTAGTTTTTGAGAAAACTCTTCCCATGTTTGATCAAGAAATGGTTTTTGGGTGAAGTGCATATTGGCATTAGATACCAAGATATCAACACCGCCAAATTCATCATTTATTTTTTTAAACATAAGCTCAATCTGCTCATCACTTCTCACATCAGCTTGAATAGCATGTGCTTCACCACCGTTATCTTTAATGTCTTTAACAAGAGCATTGGCAGCCTCAGTGCTGTTAACATAATTAATAAAAACTCTATTTCCATCAGCTGCGAGTTTCTTAGCTATTGAAGCTCCAATTCCTCTCGCTCCACCTGTGATTAATGCATTTTTCATATATTTCTCCTTTTCAAAAAATGTTTACGATTGTAAGTTTAAAACCTCAAGTTAGGTTGAGGTCAAGGTGAAAAAATGGAACTGGATCCAAATAAAGAATATTTGTCGGTTGGTGAGTTGTCTGCAAGAAGCGGAGTGAGCGTCTCGGCAATTCACTTTTATGAGTCGAAGGGACTTTTACGATCTCATAGAAATAAAGGCAATCAAAGAAGGTTTCATCGAAGAGAACTCAGACTTTTAAGCTATATCAAGGTAGGTCAAACTCTAGGAATCTCTCTTGCAGAAATCAAAGACGCTTTTAGTGTTATTGAAAATAAGAAGGAGATTAAAGTTAGTGATTGGAAAAAGCTTGGAAAGAGGTGGGAGAAAATTTTAACAGAGAAACAAAATCTTATTGAGAAAATGAAGTCTCAACTTGGTTTTTGTATTGGCTGTGGATGTTTATCTCTTAAAGACTGTCCGCTTAGAAACCCCGATGATTTCATGGGAAAAGAGGGACAAGGGCCAAGAATTCTACTTGAGTAGCTCTCTAACTCTTTCATTTTTATAAATTCCCTAGAAACGTTTGACATGTGGACGATAAAAAGAGAGATATAAGTATTATATCTGGATACATATTTAATATTCGCTAATGCTGGTATTTGGATTTAGGCATTGGCAAACTAAAAATTAGGAATATTTATATGTCATCTTTCAAATCTTTGAACTTACAACCCTCTATTCTTAAAGCACTTGATAGCAAAGGTTATAAAAAACCTACGCCAATTCAAGAAATGTCCATTCCGCATTTACTAGAGGGTGGAGATATCTTAGGAATAGCTCAAACTGGAACGGGCAAAACGGCAGCCTTCTCACTTCCTATTCTTCATAATCTTTCTTCTAAAAAAGTAAAAACAAAAGCGGCAAGAATGAGATGTTTGATTCTTACTCCTACGAGAGAGCTTGCTTCGCAAATAGAAGACAATATTAAACTCTATGGTAAGGGGCTTGGGATTTCTAGTGCAGTTATTTTTGGAGGTGTGAGCTCTCGTCCACAAATAATGAAACTTTCAAAGGGAACAGATATTATTATCGCCACTCCAGGAAGACTTCTTGATCTGATGGGAGAGGGGCATGTTCTTTTTGAACAAATTGAGACCTTCGTTTTAGATGAAGCCGATAGAATGCTTGATATGGGATTTATTAATGATGTAAAAAAAGTCATCGCAAAACTTCCTAAGAAAAGACAGACTCTATTATTTTCAGCAACTATGCCACAAGATATTGCTGAGCTTTCTAAAAGTCTTTTGGTGAATCCAAAGAGGGTGGAGGTAACTCCTGAATCCACGACAGTTGAAAAGATTGATCAAAAAATTAATTTTGTAGAAAGAGCAAATAAGCCAGGGCTTTTAAAGAGTATTTTAAAAGATAAGAAAATCAATCACGTTCTTGTCTTTACTCGTACAAAGCATGGTGCAAATAGAGTTGTTCAACACCTTGAAAGAGAGGATATTTCTTCTGCTGCGATTCATGGGAATAAGTCTCAGGGGGCAAGAGAAAGAGCATTAAATGGTTTTCGAGACGGAAAGTTAAGAGTTCTTGTCGCAACGGATATTGCCGCAAGAGGAATTGATGTCTCAAGTATTACTCACGTTATTAATTACAATCTTCCAGATGATCCTAAAAGCTATGTTCACCGAATTGGTCGAACAGCAAGGGCCGGTAGAGAGGGGATTGCAATCTCATTTTGTGATCCAACAGAGAGAAAACTTTTAAAAGATATTGAAAAGTGTATTAATTATCAGATTCCTGTTGATGAGACACACGAATATCACGGAGTTCCCGCAGAAATAAGAGAAGAGAAAAAGCTCAGAAACCCAAATCTCACAAAGAAAGCAAAGAGTTCAAATAATAATAGGAGGAGAAACTCTTCCAAAAATCAAAGACCACGTTCTAAAAAGAAGTCATAAATGAATAATCAATTTAATAAATTAAAAATCGATTCTCGTTTAAAGAAGAATCTTACAGACTTAAATTTCATAAGCATGACACCGATTCAAGAGAAGAGTTTACCATTAGTGTTAGAGGGCAAAGATCTTATTGGCCAGGCCAAAACAGGTAGTGGGAAAACGGCTGCATTTGGTTTAGGTATATTAAATAGTATTGATATAAAATTCACACGACCTCAGTCATTAATTCTTTGTCCAACAAGAGAGCTTGCCGAACAAGTCGCAAAAGAGATGAGAACTCTTGCTAGGACAATTTCAAATATGAAGATTCTCACTATTACAGGAGGGAAGTCTGAATATCACCAACAAAAGTCTCTTTCACATGGCGCCCATATTATTGTAGGCACTCCAGGTAGAGTCCTGAAGTTATTAAAGAAGAAAGTTTTAAAACTTGAATATGTAAAATATTATGTTTTGGATGAAGCCGATAGAATGCTAGATATGGGCTTTAGTGAGGATATCTTTAAAATCACCTCACATATACCAAAAGATCGCCAAACGCTTCTTTTTTCAGCAACATTTCCAGAAGATATTGAAAAACTAAGTGAGAACTTACAGAATAATCCAGAGAGAGTGAGTGTTGATATTACTCATGATGACAGTAAGATAACAGAAGAGTTTATAGAGTTAGACTCTCATAAAGAAAAACTTGATGCTCTTAAAAGTATTCTTGGTCATTATAATTCTCAAAGATTCATTGTCTTTTGTAAGACAAAGAAGATATCAGATAGTGTTGCAAATGAATTATATCGTGATGGAATCATGGTTTCTTCTATTCATGGTGACCTTGAACAAAATGAGAGAACAGAAGTTTTAACAATGTTTTCAAATAAAAGTTTATCTGGCATTGTCGCTACTGATGTGGCCGCTAGGGGAATCGATATCAAGGGTCTTGATCTCGTCGTGAATTTTGATATTTCAAATGATCCCGAGGTTTATGTTCATAGAATTGGGCGAACTGGTCGTGCCGGTGAAGAAGGACTTGCCGTAAGCTTTATTACACCTTATGAGATGGATAGTTTTGAGAAAATTCTTGAGTATCAACAAAAAGAGCATGGCCTAAAAAGAATAGATAATTTCAATGAAGAACAAAAAAAATATTTAACTAAGCCTGATATGAAAACTCTTATTATAAGTGGCGGAAAAAGAGATAAATTACGACCTGGAGATCTTGTTGGTGCCATTGTTGGTGAATCAGGAATAGATTTTAAAAGTATTGGGGATATCTCTATTACAAATATGAAAAGTTATGTTGCTATTCATTCAGAAAATGCAAGTCTTGTATGTGACAAACTTAATAACGGGAAAATAAAAAATAAGAAGTTTAAAGTAGGAATTTTATAGTGGCCTTAGATGAAAAAGAAGTGAAGATTTGGATCGATGCAGATGCATGCCCAAAAGTTATCAAAGAGGTCGTTTATAA
>NZAF01000170.1 GCA_002686115.1 Halobacteriovorax sp.
AGCAGTCTTTGGGTCATACTCTTATCAGTAAAATTTACTGATCAGAACTTACCCATTGTATTTGGTGAGGATTTATTATTAAGGAGGTATTGACCTATCTTAGAGGTTTTATAGAACAAATAAAAAAGAAAACCCACCTTTCGGTGGGTATATATGTTTTAACAAAATTAGTGTTGGTTGCGGGAGCTGGATTCGAACCAACGACCTTCGGGTTATGAGCCCGACGAGCTACCAACTGCTCCATCCCGCGTTAAGGACCTTAAATATATATAAATACGTGTGTTATGTCAAAGAAATAATCGTAAAAGTTACTCGGACATAAATATCTAATATTCCGTAAAATTTTGGCGATAAGAATAAGGACATTGGGATCATACAAAACTAAATATAGAAAAAATGGAGAACACAATGGTATTTGGTAGAAGAAATAAGATTTATATTGAAGTTGATGCAACAGAATTAACTGATGCACAAGTAAGACTTTTAAAATCGGTTAATGCAATGATGGAGCATGTCTTAACAACTGATGAAGAATCTGAGTTTTTTGAAGCTTCTGCTGAGGCCATGAGAATGTGTGCATCTTTAATTAAACAAGCTCATTTTGCTCATGATCTTGAAATTGATGGTATTCCATATGCTGAGCAAGCACTTGAGTATTCAATGGATATTTTAAATGAACATATGACTAACTCAAAGGTTGTTCAATACGATAACTAATCTCTAAGAGATAGATATAACTATTTTAAAGGCTTCCGAAGGGAAGCCTTTTTTGTTATAAATACACTAAATAATTCTAGAGGATAGATCATGTCTAAAAAAATTTGTTTAACTGGAGTTAAGCCAACCGAAATGCCACACTTAGGTAACTACATTGGTGCTATAAAGCCAGCTATTGAAATGTCTAATAATGGAGAATATGACGGATATCTTTTCATTGCTGACTATCATTCACTAATTGGTGTGCATAAGGGGAATGATCTTAGAGACTATATCTACGAGGTTGCTGCTGTATGGTTAGCTTGTGGCCTAGACCCAGAAAAAACAACTTTATATAAGCAAAGTGACATTCCTGAAATACTAGAATTAAATTGGATCTTAAACTGCTTCTCTTCTAAAGGTATTTTAAATAGAGCGCATGCCTATAAGGCCAAGGTTGCTGATAATGAAGAACATGGACGTGACCAAGACTATGGTATCAATGCCGGACTTTATAATTATCCAACCTTAATGGCGGCGGATATTCTTTTCATAGATAGTGATATTGTACCTGTTGGTGAAGATCAAATTCAACACATCGAAATAACAAGAGATATCGCCAACGCATTTAATCACCATTATGGAGATATTTTAAAATTACCTGAAGCTAAGGCACGTGAAGGTGCTCTTTTACCAGGCCTAGATGGAAGAAAGATGAGTAAGAGCTACCATAATCATATTCCACTCTTTATCCCAGAGAAGAAATTAAAGAAAATGATTAATAAAATTACAACAGACTCAACACCTCCAGAAGCTCCTAAAGACCCAAATGAGTCGTTAATTTTTGATATCTATAAGTTTTTTGCAACTAAAGAGGAGCAAGAAGCCTTAGCTAAAAGATATCAAGAGGGGATTGGCTGGGGACATGCTAAACTTGAGCTTTTTGATGTTGTAAATGCGGAATTAGCTCCAATGAGAGAGAGATATGACCTTTACATGAGTGATAAGTCACTTATTGATAAGATTCTTGAAGATGGGGCACAGAAAGTCAGAGAGAAGGCCAGCGCCAAGCTCAAGACTATCAAACAAGCAATTGGAGTCTCAAACTAGTCATTTTTTTGTAAAATCATGAAATCTTATCTTGTTTGAAATCTTGAATCCTCCTAGAATAAATAATAGGAGTTTAATTTGAGTCGTAATAAACTATTTTATCTGTGGAACGTTGTAGCTCAGCAAGTGATTGAAGTTCCTGAGCATAGTATCTTTGGTCGTAGTGATGAGACTTATTATCCAATTGAGTCAGAGGTTGCATCACGTAGTCACTTCAAACTCTATTTTAAAAATAACCATCCTGTCATCGAGGATTTACATTCTAGCAATGGAACATTTATCAATGGACTAGGTCTTGAGCCTGGAGAAATTTTTGAAATTGGTAACTACGATATTATTACAGTTGGTGAATGCCACTATGTCTTTTTCTTTGCAGAGTCTTTGAAAGAGTTTTCAAAAGAAAATCTTATGCGAAAGTTTGGAGATGATTTTCCAAAAGATTTTCAAGATGAGATTCTAAAAAAGCTAATTGCATTTGAAAGATATGCTCTTCCTAAGTTTTCAAGAATTATGGAAGCGAGAAAATTTCAATTTGCTATCGCAGATGTAGAAGATGCGAGAAGTGGAGAGTTAGGTGCCATAGAGGAAAAAGAAAGACTTGTGGATGAGCAAAAAGCAAACCTTGAAAAGTTATATCGTGAAAAAATGGAAATCATTGAAAATAACTATTTAAAGATTAATGCTCAAAAGAAGTCTATTAATAACAAGTACGACTCAATGATTGAGGAAATTAAGCAAGATGACTCCTTGTATTTTGACCTTTCTCAAAAAGATCTCTTTTCTAAATACTTTTTTAGCTCAATTGAATCAGAGAACGAAACTTACACTGATACGATAGAGGAAACAGTGATTTTTAAGCCAAAAGACACGAGCGAGAAAGTTGTGAAGGGCCTGAGCTTTGGTTCTCAGAATAAAGAGGAACTTTCGGAAGAAGATTAGTCTTTGTGATAAGGATGACCCTTATTAATAGTATACGCTCTATAGATTTGTTCAATTAGAAGTAGTCTTGCTAAGCGATGTGGGAAAGTCATTGGAGATAATGAAGTTAAGTTTTTGAATTCTGCTAGAAATTCTTTGGAAAAACCAGCTGCTCCACCAATGACAAAAACAACGTCTTTAGATAATTCAAGATATTTAAAAAATAGATTCGAGAAGTTAACGCTATTATAAGTCTTACCATGCTCTGTCATAATAAAGACTTCAATTGACTTGTTCTTTTTCAGTTGATCAAGTTTTAAAGAGATTTCTTTCATCTCAAGGTCAATATTTTCTTGGTGACCTTTTAGTTCGTGAAGGTTTATTTTAGGATCTTTAAAACGTTTTAAGTAATCAGACTCTAGAGTTTGAACGTGTTTGTCTTTTAATTTTCCAATGGAGACAATATGAATTGTGGCCACAGGCTTTTAGAAGTAACCCTTGTCTTCGTCTGAAGCACCAGATTCTTCCTCACCGTGATAGTACTCATTTGGAATTTCGACTTGAGGAGCATCCCATAGTCCATCAATATCGTAAACATCTCGTGAAGACTCTTGAAAGATGTGTACAATAAAGTCTCCAAGGTCGATAAGAATCCAGTCGGCAGTATCATTTAAGCCTTCTTTAGAAACAACATTAAGATCTTTTCTCTTCATTTGTTGCATAACTTGATCTGCCATTGAGCGTGCTTGAGTACTATTTGAAGCTGACGCTAGAACATAGTAATCAGCAAGAGAAGAAACATTTCTTGTATCGATTACCTTTAGGTTGATACCCTTGAAGTTTCCTAAGATCCAAGCACTGGCCATTGCCATGTTAAGTGGAAATTCATAATTTGAATCTTTCTCAATTTCATCAACATTTTTTTCAATATACTCTGCACTCATTATTTTTCCTCTTGATTTGAACCTAACGTTTTTAACATGATAGACTTCAATAGATCAATATTTCTTCCTGACACTGATGAAAGAACGATGACTTTCTTATCAAGTTGTTCTTCAAAGAAAACTCTAAATTTCTCGATTTCTTCTTCTGTCATGGCATCAATTTTTGTCAAACAAACGATTTCTTTTTTAAAGCTTAATTCTTCAGAGTACTTTGTTAATTCATCTCGAATAACAACGTACTGTTCAAAGGCTTCATATTCATCTAGACACCAAGAAACATCAACGAGGTGTACTAATGATTTTGTTCTTTGAATATGTTTTAAGAACTTGATTCCAAGCCCTTTTCCTTCAGCAGCATTTTCTATGAGACCTGGAATGTCTGCAACGACAAAAGAGTCTTCTCCCATTGAGACAACACCAAGATTTGGCTCAAGAGTTGTAAATGGGTAGTCTGCAATCTTTGGCTTTGCTGCAGATATAGAAGAAATCAGAGTCGACTTTCCAGCATTTGGAAGCCCTACAAGTGCGATATCCGCGATGAGTCGAAGTTCTAAATCAACTTCAATCTCGTCTCCGTATTTTCCCTCAGTAGCTTTTCTAGGAGCTTGATTAGTCGCAGACTTAAAATTGATATTTCCAAGCCCACCACGACCGCCTTTAGCAATCAATACTTTCTTTTCTGGCTCAGTTAAGTCAGCAATGATTTCTCCTGACTCACTGTTTCGAATGATCGTTCCAACAGGTACTTTGATGACAAGGTCTTCTCCGAAGGCACCAAACTTTTGGCGACCGGCTCCGTTTTCACCATGTCCGGCCTTGTAGGTTTTCTTTCCACGGAAATTCACTAGAGTATTCATCCCTTCAGTTGCCTGAAAGTAGATGTCTCCACCATCTCCGCCGTCACCACCATCAGGTCCACCAAACGGAATAAACTTCTCTCGTCTAAATCCAGCAGAGCCATCTCCACCTTTTCCAGCAATCAAAGTAATTCTAACTTCATCTATAAACTTCATAAATTTTTATTTCTTTACCGCTTTCGCGGAGAGTTTTTTCATATACATATAAAAAAAGGGGAGTCATTGAATAGACTCCCCTTTATTATTTACATTGATTAAATCAAATAATTAATCAGCAATAACAGAAACGATTTTCTTCGTCTTGTTATAATATCCAAACTGAACTTTTCCTGCACTTGTTGCAAAAAGAGTAAAGTCTTTACCAACTTTTACGTTTTTTCCTGCGTGGAATTTAGATCCACACTGTCTAACGATGATGTTACCTGGAACGACAGCTTCTCCACCGTACTTTTTAACACCGTACATATTTGGGTTTGAATCTCTACCGTTATTTGTTGAACCACCGGCTTTTTTGTGTGCCATATCTTACTCCTGTAAAAAAATTAAATTAAGCTTTGATCTCTTTAATCTTAAGAGTTGTAAACTCTTGTCTGTGACCGTTCTTTCTTCTGTACTTACCTGGTTTTCTTTTGAAAACTAGAACTTTTCTTGCTCTGTCGTGCTTTACAACTTCTGCTACAACTTTTGCACCGTCAACAACTGGCTTTCCAACTAGTGTTTTTTCTCCACCAACAAGTAAAACTTTATCAAATTCTACTGTTGAACCAGCTTCATCGCTAAGCTTTTGAACGTCTAACGTCATTCCAGCTTCAACTCTGTACTGATGACCTGCAATCTCAACTACACCGTACATATTTTCTCCTTAGATGGGCAGTTTTAGGGGTCCTTAAGTACTTAAAATAAGGAGCTTGTGGCCCTAAACCTGAATTAATTCATAATTGAACATGATTTTTTAATAAAAACGAGGCCTTGTGTCAAGCCTAAATAGCACCATAGAGTAATCTATTTACCATCCTTAATATAGTGATTTAGTCTCCCTTTAAATGGGTTTGAATGTGAATTTTGCATTTGAGGAAGTGCTGAGTATTGGCATCAATATTTTTAATTAATATCTCATCATTAGGTAAAGTTCGCTTTTTATTATCCGAAAAGCCTTACAGGATGCTGTGGGGGTATCCATAAAGACCGAGGTATGGGTAATGAGCTCTAAAGAATTAGAATCAAAATTTACTTATTTTCAGTTCAGTAAGAATAATGACTTTCCTATTTATGTTAAAGTTCAAACTTCTGACTTTGATCCGGATCTTATTAGCTTTTTAAGATCTCTTCGTTTTGAAGAGCTCTCAAATTCAGAAGCTGATACTGCTAAAAAGACAATTGAAAGTTCACCACGTGCGCGAGTATTAAATATCGAAGAGGCGAGTCTTGTTGTTGCAAGACAGATTGCCGGGGCAAGAGAGAGTGATCGCTACGGAGCTGAAAGCATTGTGACTAAGAATGGTTATAAAGTTTATCGCTATCGTAATATTGGCATGATGGTTTTTTCAATGGTGTCAAAAGAATGGAAGCTTGGTTGTTTTCCAGATTTTGGAAACGTTGATAATGAAATTCATTGTCGTGTTGTTATTAATAGGTTTTTAAGTTGGGCACTAGCACCGCTTGGTTATATTGGTTTTTGGGGAACTCCTGTTGAAGAGGGGCTCGTTATCCAGAGATATATTGATACAAAGGGTGAGGCAGTCTTTATAAATGTAATGGATAGAACTATTCTTAGTATGGATGGTGAGAAGCGTTTAAGATATAATTATTCGTTGATTCGCCTTGATCCCATCCTACGAGAGAGATCAACTGAGATGAGTTTTGAAACTCTTTTAAGTTTCTTATCTGTTAATAATACATATTTTGGAGAGACTGGACAGCCTGACTTTGTCAGACAAATGCTTCAAACATTAGCGAAGATGTCTGCAGGGATTAATTATCCAAAAGATAATTTTAGACCAAGGCAACCAGCAAGATTAGACTGATGTTTAAAACTCTATGCTTTATTCTTATTCATTTTACTTTGATGGCCAAGGTTCCAAAGAGAATCATTTCATCTGATAAAACAAATTTGTTCATTTACTCAAATGGTGAGGTCGATAAAGGTGATGACTTTGCAACAGTCTGGAACTATGACTCAAGCGAAGATCTTTCTTTTGAACACTTTAGTAAGAATCACGAAACTAAAAAAGAAGTTGATAAGCGTGATATTTTTATTGAAAGAGATAGTGGAAAAATGCAGAAGTTTTTTGAATTTTCACAAAGAGGATCATTAGGACTTCCTAATTCTGTAATGCTTAGTTCAATTGGTTTTAAGAAGGGGATTCCATATAGCTGGGTTGTCTGTCGAAATGAAGAGAGTTGCACGACGATTACAAGTCAATTTTGTGAAGAACTTATGGAAATTGATAAAGAGAGCTCTGAGGGAAAAGTAGAATATGTAAATGTTTTAAAAAAGCACTTCAAAGAACTTTTAAGAATTAAAAAAGATGCTCTTCATTATGCTAAAGAAAAAGATGAGAAGATAGAGAAAATTTTAATAGGACCTTATAAGGACTTCTTTGTCAGTCAATATGATCAAGAAGCACAGAAAGTTTTGAGAGATAAGAATTACGATCCTTTTAGATTTTCTTCTTTTGGCGCAAAAGTTATAAATGAGTGTATGATTTTTGATAAAACTCTTCCTAAAAAAGAAAAGCCAAAAGTAAAACCTTCAGCGACTCATTCAATGCCTTCAACGAAAACTAAGTAATATCATTTTACGATTGTAGCGGGGATTAATCCTGAAGAGCTGATTCCATCAAAAATAAATTGAACGGCCAAAGCCGCGAGGATAACTCCCATAACTCTCGATATAACTTGAACTCCAGTAATTCCAAATATCTTTTGAACTTTTGAAGCTAGGATAAGTAAGATAAATACAATAACTAAGTTTAAAAATAGTGCACCAATAACAACTGCTTGCTTAAGAGAATCTCCCTGAAACTGAGTCATTAGTAAGACGACAGCTCCCATCGCACCAGGTCCCGCAATGAGTGGGGTTGCGACAGGGAATACTGAGATGTCAGCTCTTGTGCTTGCCTCTTCGTTTTCATTTTCAAGAGTGGTAGTTGCCCCTGAATCAAACCCGAAGACCATTTCGATGGCCATAAGAAGTAACAAAATTCCACCTGACGTCCTAAGTGCGGACATGCTGATACCAAAGCTCTTTAAAAGCGTTTGACCAAAAAATGCGAAAGTAAGAAGAATGCAAGCAGCAATAAAGATTGCTTTTAGGGCGATTTGAGTTTTTTTCTTATTTGAGAAATTGGCACTCAGCCCAGAGAATACGGCGGCCACATCAAAGGGACCGATAGTTGCAAATAAAGTTGTAAAGGCAACGATAAAGACTTCGCTCATAAGCCCCTCCAATATGTCTCACTCTAACACAATTAGGTATTTGGGGCACTATTAAGATTGAGTTCTTAATAAAACTTTACTTTAGATTTTTAAAGATAAGTGGAACTGAATTTGCCATGTCTCTCACCATCACTTCATCAAGTTTTTTATTTAGTTTATGATCCTGACAGATAATAGTATTCTCGTATGAATGATCAGTAGCATTGTGTTGAAAATTATAGCTACCAATACTTGCGGCAATTCGATCAAAGTAGAATATTTTTGAATGTAGAAAGCTTACATGCGTCCATACATTGATATCCCTTGAGACATAGTCATTAATAAGATTTTCAAAATGGGCTTCACCAAAGAAATCATTCCAAAAATCAATAGATTTGTACTTATAATTTGCCAAGAACATTTCATCATTATTAATGTGATCTCTGATTTGCTCATTGAGCATTGCGATGTTTTCGTTCCCCGTCATTTCAACACCAGTTGTAATAAGATCGATAGGTATTGTTTTTGATTTTTCAAAAATTTTATCTTGAATTTGCAGATACATTCCAAATTCATCAAAGAACTCTGACAATGGACGGTCACTTCTTTTATCATATAACTTATCTGCAACGATTGGATTTTGAATACCTAGATAATTATTTGTGGCATCGAGATAGCTTAAATAGGCTTTACCAATATTTAATCTGTCTTTGTAAGGTGACTGCTGAATAAAGCGACAAACACCATTCATTTTTTGATCTTCACTTGAAAGAATGTCTTGATACTCTTCTTGTCCTCTTTTTTTATTCAGCCTTTCTTTGTTTATTAAAGCTTTGATTTTATCTTTATAAGATGCAATGCTGAATTTTTGAAAACGTTTAAACGCTCTTTTTTGCTGTCTGATTACAATATCTCTTTTTCCTGCGGTCTGAATTGATCGACGATAAAGTGACTTAGCTTTTTTTATGTAGAAGTGTTGGTAGTCTTCAATAAAACCAAGCGCGATATCACTAACTAGGGGACCTTCCACGTACAAGTCAATATCTCTGTTCTTAAAATCTGTACCCTTGCTTAAATTATCTGCATCAAGCATATTGTGACCACCGACAATGGCCTTATCTAAATCTACTACTAGTTTTTTACTGTGATAAATGGTTTTAAACTCATACTTAAAAAAGTCATTTCCCATCATGACAAAGATACCGTTATCTTTCATCATATTAATACATTCGGTATGAAAAAGAGCGCGCGAGATGAACTGATCTGCCATAATATAGACATTGACTCCAGCCTTTGCTTTTTTGATGAGTTCTTCTGTAAGAGCTCTTGTCGACTGGTCACATACAAAAACAAGTGAGCTCATAAAGATAGAATCTTTAGCACCTTTTATGATTTCTAATTTCTTAAGATATGCTTCATTATCTTCAAGAATCTTTAGCTTGTTTTTAAAGCTTAATTCAGAGTGACTTATTTCATCTATTTGTTTGTGAAAAGTAGGAGAGAAAAATTGATCATGATTATTTTTAATAGGGTGATAGTTCTTAGAAAATAATGTGAGGTCTTTAATCTTATGATGAATCGGTGGATGGTTGAGTCCTCCCCATTCTTTGAAAAAACTAATACTTTCAAGATGAAAGCGATCTTTTTGATCAAAGTCTAACTCTTTATAGTAATTTGTCTTTGCTTCATTGAAAGTCTGAGCATTATAGTGATTATTAAAATCTTCAATTGATAGATCGTATTCTTTTTGTAACTTAAACCAATCCCTTTTATACCAATCTTTAATTTGAAATTGGTTTCTCTTATTTATTTTGTAGTTATTATCAGAATGGAGGATATTGAAATAAGTTATATTCTTCTCTAGATAATAATTGCTAATAGATTCACTTGTTAAATCAAATATACCTCTCTCCGCTAGGAAAGGTGATCCGTATGCTTTTAGAGACGTAAATAATATTAAGAGAAAAGTCACTTTGTTCATAGGTTTTGATTATCCCATTACTTGAAGTCAAAAACTTTTTATTTGAAGAGTTTACAATGTGTTTAAATTTAAGTCGCTTTGTAGCTTGTGAAATCAGGGGCTTAGTTAGTGTAATTTGTACGCGCGATGCGTAATTGTTTTTGTGAGATTTGATTTCTGTGGTAATTGAGAATCATTTAAAGGAGCTAATATGAAAAAAATGAATGTGATTTTTTTAGTCTTGCTAGTCTCACAAATAGGCCACGCATCAGATCGTCTAGACAAGTTAGTCGGTGAATATAAATGTAAGAAAGAAAGTAGCTTTCTTAAAAAAGAATACTTTAAGTTAGAAGTTGAAAAAAAGGACAGAGGAACTTACGGAGGTCAGAGAGGTAGTTTTGAATACTCTTTTGATTTCTTTTATGAAAAAAAATACCGATTTAAAGATGACCATAAAAAGCATTTAACACATATGACATTTCCACAAGAGAGACTCGAGGACATCTTAGATGAAAATCCATATAAGGTTTTTATGTTTTATAAAGGAAGAACTCCAGATGCATTTGAGTGTGTTTTTACAGGCCTCTTTGGTGGTTGTGAGCGTATCCCAGACAAGACATTAACAGTTAATTTAGATAATGATGGTGAAGTAGATTCTTTTTCCTTTCAACGAGATGAAGAAATCTTAGACTGTAAGGTAGAATAAATAAAACTTTAATATTGATCATTGAAAAGCAGAGTGTGGACTCTGCTTTTTTATTTTAAAACATCATCCATTTTATCTAGAAAATTTTCACGTAAAGAATCTTTTGTGGGCTTAATTCCATGAACAAAAACTGGAAAACATGTAATCGTACACGTACCAGAGTAGGTGATCTTAAGTCCGTCCGCTTTTTTCCAGACATAAAAAGACGTTCCGTCTTTATTTAAAAACTTATCTTGTTTACCAAAACGATTTATTAGCGATTGGTGAAAGATGTCGTGAATAAAATAATTTGGAAGTCTCGCATAGAAGTCAATAATGGCGCCATCTTTTATTTGAAAGTAAATTGGAAACTTATAACGGACATGGGTAATTTCTGTTCGATATAGTTCAGTAGTGCTCTTTTTAATAAGCTCTACCTCCTTATGTACTTTTTTGACTTCCTCTAAAGTTTTACCGGGATAGAATGTTTTAAATTTATCAAAAGTAAAATCATAGTTTTTTGGTGTGACTTTCGCTTTTGCCGTGTTTACAAAAATAAGTATTGGTAAGAAAATGAATGTTAAAAATATTTTAAACATAAAACTATATAACCATTTAAGGATGAAAGAGACAAAAGGGGCAATTAATGCAGGAGTCGTCTAAGCAAGAAGCTAAACGCATTGGTATAGGTATGGTCGCAGGTCTAGTACTTGGGCTTATTCTTTACTTTACTGGAACAGGGTACGTATTTGATTATATCAAGCCAGTTGGTGATATTTTCATCTCTCTTTTAAAGATGGTTATCATTCCTCTTGTCTTCTCATCAATATTTATGTCGATGTATCACCTAGGTACGCCTGAGAGTTTAGGTTCAATGGGAACTAAGGCCGTTGCCTATTACTTTGCAACTACTGCAATAGCGGTATTTTGGGGAATTATTTTTGTAAACTTGATTAATCCTGGGGTAGGTGCCGATTTAGGGACTGCCGGTCTTTCGGGTCTTGATGCCACAAAACAAGGAATGGTCGCAGCAAACTCAAGCGGTTTTTCAGCACTTTTTAAAGCAGTAAAAGATGTCGTTATGGGTGCAGTTCCTTCAAACCCAGTAAATGCTATGGCCGAGGGAAATATTCTTCAGGTTATTGTCTTCTCAATTCTTTTTGGAATGGTTGCTCTTTATCTACCTAAAGATAGTGAACCAGTTGTAAAAGTCATTGGCAGTATCGAAAAGATGTCATTATTTCTTACTCATGGAATTATGAAATTTGCACCAATTGGTATTTTTGTTTTAATGTCTGGTGTTCTGGCCGTTTCGGGATTTACAGCTATTCAATCTTTAGCAAAGTATATGATTACTGTTATCTTAGGACTTCTGTTTCACGGAGGTTTCCTTCTTCTCATCGCTTCTTGGCGCTCAAAGAAAAGTCCAATGTTTGTATTAAGAGCTATTGGACCTGCCATTATTACGGCATTTTCTACTGCTTCGTCAGCGGCAACTCTGCCAATCACAATGGCAAATGTTGAAGAGAATATGGGTGTCAGAAAGGATACAGCAAAATTTGTCCTTCCATTAGGGGCGACAATTAATATGGACGGTACAGCACTTTATGAGTCTGTTGCCGCTATTTTCATTGCTCAAGCTTATGGTATTCACTTAGGTATCAACCAGCAGCTGATTATTTTCTTAACGGCCTCACTCGCAGCTATCGGGGCTGCAGCAATTCCTGGTGCAGGACTTATTACGATGAGTATCGTTCTTTCAGCAGTTGGTCTTCCAATTGAGGGTATTGGTCTGATATTAGCAGTTGATAGAGTTCTTGATATGTTCAGAACTGCTGTTAATGTCTTTGGCGACAGTGTGGGTACAATTGTTGTCGATTCTATGCTGTCAAGTGAAGATATTAAAGAAGATGCAGAAGCAGAATTAACTACTTAGAATTATTTGACTTTATCTCCATCTATGCACAAAATATGAGGAAAAAGGTGAGTTAGTTGACTCACCTTTTACTTATGTAAGAAAATATTATGACGATAAATATCTCGTCACCAAAAAATTATTTATAGGAGCTCATTTCGATGCTTAAAAATTTACTAATATTATCCATTTCTGCAACGCTTGTTTCTTCTTGTGCTAAATTAACTCAGGTCGTTTCAAATGAGTCTAAGCCAAGTACTGAGAATCAAAAGCCTTTAGAGATTCCAGATAATATTTCAAAACATAAAAAGTGGACTCTGCAGGCTAAGCATGAAGTAGCAGGTGGTCAAAGAGCTGATCAACTTATTGGTTCTGCAAATATTGAAAACCCTCATCAGCATGATAAGAAGACCTATTTCTTATATGGGGCAGAGCACTTAAATCTTGAGAATATGTACTTCGATATACCTGTTGTTTACAACCCAGCGGTAAAAAAATGGATTAACTACTTTCTTAATAGAGGTAGGGGATTTTTTGAGAGATATTCTGCTAGGGCGGGTAGATATGCACCAGTTCTAAGTAAAATCTTAGATGATCATGGTCTTCCTCAAGATTTAATCTTTCTTGCGATGGCAGAATCAGGATTTCAGTCTAAGGCAAAGTCTTGGGCAAAAGCAGTTGGTCCTTGGCAGTTTATGCCATATACGGGTAAGAGATTTGGCCTAAAAATTGACTGGTATATTGATGAAAGAAGAGATCCAATAAAAGCAACTGTTGCTGCATCTAAGTATCTAACAAAACTTTATAATGATTTTGAATCTTGGGAGCTTGCTGCTGCAGCTTATAATGCTGGTGAAGGTAAGATGTCGCGAGCGATCAGAAGATATCGTACTGAGAGTTTTTGGAAGATTAGAAAAGGTCGTTATCTAAAGAATGAAACGAAGAACTACGTTCCTAAAATTATGGCCCTTGCTATTATTGGAAAGAACTTAAAATCATTTGGTTTTGAAGATATCGAGTATCATGAGCCATTAGACTTTCAAGAAGTGAGTGTTAAAGGGGCAATTGATCTTTATAAAGTTGCAAAAAATCTAAATGTTGAATTTGAAGAACTTCAAAGGTTAAATCCAGAAATTAGAAGATGGTTTACTCCACCAAATGTAGACTCTTACGCCTTAAGAGTTCCAGTTGGTAAGAAAGTAGACTTTGAGAATTGCTGTGCTGCCAATCCTAAGCTTGTAGCTGCTGACTTTCAAACTTATAAGGTTAGAGGTAGACGTTCTAAACTTCGAGATGTGGCCAGAAGACTTAAGATTAAAGATATCAATGTTCTGACTTGGCTAAATGAAGGAAAGTACAAGAACTCTAGACTTAAAAGAGGTGAGCTTGTCACGATTCCTTTTAGAATAGGTCAAAGTAGAAAAGATAATATGTATGCTGACCTCTATGATAAGCCTCGTAAGAGTGTTCTTCGTAGAAGAAAGTATCGTAAAAGAATTAGACTTGCTAAGAGAAGGGGAAAGAAGATCTCAAGCCCAACCACTTATTATACAGTTAAAAAGGGTGATTCTCTTTGGTCTGTCTCTAGAAAAACAGGTGTTTCACTAGATACACTAATCGTTTCTAATTTAAATATCATTAAAAGAAGGCAAATTAGAAAAGGTGATAGACTAGCTATCAGGTAAAAACCTTTAATTTCTGCCTTTATTTACGATTTTGTCGCGCCCTCTCTTTATTAATGGGCGCTAAGTAAGCTATAGTAAGCCCTTTCAAAGATATCTGGGGGACATATGGCTTTTAGTGACATTTTAAAGCTTAAAAAAGAAGAGCAAAAAAAAGAAGAGACAATCTTCGTTCGTGATCTCATTGTAGGTTCAGATATATTTACAGTTCTTCTTGTAAAAAAGATGGCACCAGAACATAAAGACTCCTTTAAAATTTTAAGCGAGGCGAAGCTTACATTAGAAAATATTCAAAACCTTGGACCTTATACCATTCGCGGAGAAGCTAATATTGAGGCCATAAAATCAGAGTTTAATCTTGATGATAGCGAGCCTGTTTACAGTGAATTTTATAAGGAAATGAAGTTTCATAAATTTCACTCTAGAACTAAGCCCATGACCCTTTTAGAGGGAGAGGACTTTTATACTCATGCACACATTAAGGCAGAGGAGGCAAGCCTTCTTGACCTTACTCTGAGTGATGTAGAAAGAGTAAATGAATGTCTTATTGAAAATAGAATTTCAAGTGTTGAAAAACTAGATAGTACAGAGCTTATCGATAAGAAAAACTGGGCAATACATTGTACAAATGGCCTTATTATAGAATGTGAAAATCTTTACTGGGGTGAAAGTCCATATCAACTCTATCATCTCCTATCTAATAAAAGTGTTTTTGATAACGAGACTGTGGAGTACTTAGAATCAACTAAAACACCACTTGCACTTTATGTGAATTTTAATTTTGAAAATGTTGTGATTGATAAAGAGGAAACTATCTTTTTTCCATTAAGTTTTACTCATGAATGGGGACACTTTATTGGAGATGTTTCAAACGTAGATGAAGAAAATGTTAAGCAGGTTGCCAGATTTGTCACCTTTGTTAACAAAGAAGAGAGCACAGAAGAAGATATTTCAAAAAAAATACGACTTTTGAAAAAAAATATAGAAAAAAATTTCGAGTCTTTTAAAGGCGAAAACTACTCTGAGCAAGTGGTTTTGACGGAAAACTCACCGTGTTCAAAAATTGACGACTCAATGCTAAGTGAAGATGAGCTTAAAAAGAAATCTCTTACTTTTTTTAGTTACAATGCACCTTTGTTTGCTAAGAGTGAAGATGATGGTAACAGCGCAGATTCCTGTGGGCAGCTCTCGTATTTCGCGAGAGGGTATTTTGCCCACAAAAATATTTAGTGAATAATTCAAAATAATCTCCTTATTTGTATCATTTCAAGGTGTTGACAAAAATACAGAAGCCGACCAAAATTTTTAGTACGACTATTTATTTTTTAAACGAATGTTTTTTTTCAGTTTTTATAAACTGACATATCAAGGAGAGAAATGATGAAAAAACAATTAGCTGTAGCTGCAGGTCTAGCTTTATTATCGACTTCAGCATTCGCAACAAAAGCAAGATTACAAGCTCTAGGTCAAGGTGGAACTGCTAAAGGACTTCAAGGTTCTTTCTTCCTAGATGATTCAAGAAACGTTTTCTTAAACCCAGCTTCACTAAATGAAATGTCAAACTACGTTGTAACTGAATGGGGAAGAGGAGACGATGGTGCTACTCCAACTGCAACAACAACAGATGATTCAGCGACGACACCTCATGCTGAAGGTGGTTTCTTTAGAGATGGTGGAAGTATCAACTATGGTCTTTACCTTGGTAATGAGTATGGAACAAACAACAGTGTTAAAAGAAACGCGGATATGCAACAAACTGACAACAATTTAGACCTTTTCTTTGCCGGAAATATGGGTTTTGATTGGGGAGCAAGAATTTCTTATTCTTCATCTTCTAACAAAAGAGATGGTGGAATTGAAATTGAAAATGATACTTTAGGTCTTGGTCTTGGTATTAATCATGGAAAAATTGGTGCTTATGCAAACCTTCTTTTAAAAGATGAGTCTACAGGTTCGGATGATGGAACTACAACAAACGCTGATGATAAGTTTGAAGCTGATTTAGGTCTTAATCTTGGTGTTTCTTATGATCACAAGAACATGACTTTTTACGCTGATTATGACAAGCAAGGACATGAGAGAACGGTTTCTGCATCTAGAACAGAAGTTGAAACTACTCAAATCAATGTTGGTGTTGCTAACAAAATGTCAATGAATGAAACTTCAATGATGTTTGTAGATTTTAGATTTAGATCTGTTGAAGAAGAAACTGTTGGTGGAGATACTGAAAAGACAACTGCTCTACCTTTGACAATTGGTTTTGAAACTCAGGCGACGTCATGGTTAGCACTTAGAGCATCAGTTTCTCAAAATATCATCATAAATGATGAGGAAACAACAGGTACAACAAACTCTGAAAAAACATCTGACAATACAACTAACATCAATGCAGGAGCAACTTTAACTTTTGGAAAGTTAAGTGTTGACGGTGTAATTGGCACCACTGGTTTAAATAGAGATACAACAGGTGCTAACGAACAAGGTGTTCTTGCAACTGATAACTTAATGACTAGAGTAGCTGTTAGCTACATGTTCTAATTGTTAGAAATAGGAGAATTAAAATGAGAAAATTTATAGCTATCGGTTCAGTAGCAGCTTTGATGGGATTATCAGCTAACGCGACAATCTCAAGAATTAAAGCTCTAGGGAATCAAGAAACAGACATGGAAGGTAACTACTGGTTTGATGACTCTCGAGACATCTTTTTAAACCCAGCGATGATGCACAAGTATGCTGATCAGGTTATTCTTGAGTGGGGTGGTAATGGTAAAGATCTTGCTGCTGCAAACTCTAACTCTGAATTAAACACAAACACTGATTCAGAACCAACTGCACAAGGTGGTTTCTTAAAGAAATCTGGTAACTATGTCTATGGTGTTTATTTGGGGAATGAATCTAATACTTCAGCTCAGCTTAGAGCTCTATCATCTTCTCAAGCTGCTTTTCTAGAGGGAGAGGCATCAATTAATAATACAGACACTGCAGGCGCAGAGGGGAATTTGCTAGACGGTTCCGACAACCAAATTGATTTATTCTTTGGTTGGGAGTCTGGTTTAAAGTATGGTGTTAACTTCCTTTATTCTAAGAGTGATGATGACAATAATAACTCTGAAGATGAAGCTATGGCAGTAA
>NZAF01000171.1 GCA_002686115.1 Halobacteriovorax sp.
AAATTATGTAATATCGATAGTTTAGGACCTTTGAAGCCAACAGGATTAGGAATTATGTCCACTTTATTGGAAGGAAAAGACTATCATCGCTTAAACTTATAAAGATCTGTTATAATAATGACATGTTTAAAAATGATTCTTCTTCATTAAGAGAATATTTACAAAGAATAAACAACCGTGGACAGGTTGCTGTTGAATATGTGCTTATGATGATTGTTGTTATAACTCTTGTTATGGTTGTTTTTCGTGTTCTATCAACGAGGATGTCGTTTGATGTTAATGATTGTGCAGGTGGAAATTCATTTAATCCTATCTGTGCGGTAAGTTCATCAGTTAATTTTCTACCTGGGCAAGCTGTTGGCCCAAACTCTTTTCGTTCCTATCGAATCAATAGATAGTTTAAGTTGTTGTATTTACGTGTTTTACTGTTTCATAATTTGAATATTTTATTTACATCCCCTGTATTTTTTATATGTTGCACCGCATAATCCCTTAAAAATGATATAAGAAAAAGGAACGACTTAACAAAATTGGATAGGAGAAACCTATGAAATGGGAACTTATTAAGAAATCACTGATTACAACAATTGCTTTAGGAGCAGTAGGTCTTTCAGTGAGTGCTCAAGAGGATCCACTATTAAATGTTACTAATAATATTGTTAGTACTGATCAAATAGATGTTGATGGATTATTTAATAAGCCTAAACAAGTATCTGAAGCAGATAAAATTCAACATTTAAGAAGGCAGCTTGAACAAAAGCATGAGCAAATGATGCGAAAGAAAGTTGAAGATATGCGTCTTGAAGAAGAGAGAAAGATTGCAAGAAAGCTGCAAAAAGCTCTCTCTGGTCAATTAAAAGCTATGGACAGTGTTTCATCAACTCAATCTGCAGTTCAAAAAGTAGAAGTAAAAGCTCCTGCACCGAAAGAAGATAAGCCAAATAAGTTTTCTCTTTCAGGTGGTTTTATGAGTTATTCAGGAGAGCAAGAAGTTGATGCAAGTCTAAATATCAAAGCAGCTTTTGAAACAGATGTTTCATCAAATTTTGCGGTTGGTATGAGTGTAAGATATGTATCAGTTGAGATGCAACAGAATAATAACTTTCAAATTTTGAATCCTTACTCTACAGGATATTATGGAAATGGTTATTATAATGGATATAATCAATTTGGTGTAAATAACACAGGGTTTAATAACTTTAATCAAAACTATAAATTTAATAGTTTTGCATTCACTGTTCATTCTAAATATTATTTCACTAAAGAATCTCGTATTAGACCATACCTTGGTGCTGGTTTAAATTATAACAGAGGTACGATGAAGAATGATGATAACCAAGATAATCAACAGTATTACTCGGTTTATGGTATTCAGACACGTGATGTATCCGTGAACAATCTAGGTGCTAGTGTACTAGCTGGTGGAGAGGTAATGTTTAACGATATGTTCGCTTTTGATCTCTATGTTCAGTACGATAGAAGTTTTACTTCAAGTGTTGAAGATGAGCTCAACGACACAACGAATGAAAGAGTTCTTAAAAATCTTGCAAGAGACTTAGAAGAATCAAATGTCTTCTCAATTAACGCCGGTGTTTCATTCTTCTTTTAATCAATATATTGCAATGCATGTAAATACTTGAGAGGGACTTTGTTAAGTCCCTCTTTTTTTTGAATAGTACTTTTCACGTCCCTTCAATTCCATTAACATATTACAGCGCTTAGTTTTACAAAATTTATATAGTCACTTGTATTGAAGGAGGACGATATGTCACTTAAGCCTGTTTATTTAGTCGAGGGAAAAAGAACTCCCCACGCTAAAGCTGGTTCGGCCCTAAAAGATGTTCAAGCACCGTTTCTTGGAGCTTATCTCGTACGCCATCTTTTAGATAATACTAATATTGGAAATGATGAAGTTGATGAAGTCATTTTCGGTAACACTGGAACACCTGCGAAGTATCCAAATGTCGGGAGAGTTATTGCTCTTGAGGCCGGGCTTCATAAGAAAACTTCTGGTTATTCTGTTCACAGAAACTGTGCTTCGGGAATGGAAGCTGTGTCTCAAGCTTATTTAAAAATAGCTAGTGGAAGACACGACATTATCGTAGCTGGCGGTGTTGAATCAATGTCGAATATGCCACTGATCTATTCACGTGAGATGACAGAGCTATTTATGAAACTCATGAAGGCTAAAGCACCACTTGATAAGTTAAAAGCTCTCAGTGAATTTAGACCACCATACCTTTCTCCAATTGTTGCCATTGAGCAAGGTTTAACAGATCCTTTTTGTGGTTTAAATATGGGGCAAACGGCAGAGCTTCTTGCAAGAGAACTTGGAATTACAAGATCTCAGCAAGACGAGTTTGCTAACCGTTCACATCATCTTGCTACTGCCGCTATTAAAGAAGGAAAAATGGCCGAAGAAATTGTTCCTCTTGCTACCCAAAAACTCGATAAGCTTCTAAAAGAAGATGTCGGTCCGAGAGAGAATTCAACAGTTGAAGGGCTTGGGAAGATGAGACCATACTTTGATAAGAAGTCTGGGACAGTAACAGTTGGTAACTCATGTCCAATTACTGACGGTGGTTCAGCGATTCTTTTTGCTTCAGAAGAAGCTGTTAAAAAACATAATCTAGAGCCTATGGCAAGATTAGTCGACTATCACTTTCATGGACTTGAGCCTGAAAGAATGGGAATGGGTCCTCTTCATGCAATGGATGGAGTATTTTCTAGAACAGGAATGGGCCTAGAGCAAATGGACTTAGTAGAAATAAATGAGGCATTCGCAGCTCAGATTCTCGCTGTTAAGAAAGCATTCACTGAAAAGAAAGTCGCAGACTTTTTTGGAATTGATAAGCTTCATGGAGAGATTCCTGATGAGAAACTTAATGTTAATGGAGGAGCTATTGCTCTTGGACACCCTGTAGGGTCAACTGGTTCAAGACTTCTTGTAACTCTCGCTCATGAGCTAAAAAGAAGAAATGGTAAATATGGTGTTGCTTCGCTTTGTATCGGTGGTGGTCAAGGTGGCGCTTGTATCATTGAAAACCTTTAAGTTAACGCATTAATTTGGAGAATTAAAAAATGTCATATAAAAGAATTAGTTTTGAAATAAAAGATAAAGTTGCTTTTGTTGGCTTTGGCCATAACGACTCAAAAGCAATGACTGTATTAGATGAGGAAACTCTAACTGAGCTTAGAGACATTGTTGAAGAAATTCATACTAAAACCTCTGAACTTGATGGAGTTATTTTTCACTCACATAAAGAAAGATGTTTTCTTGCAGGTGCTGATATAACACTCATTTCTTCTATGCAAACGGAGAGTGATGGGCAAGCTGGAGCTGAAGCTGGACAAAAGATTTTTAATAGAATCGAAGATCTGAAAATTCCTACTGTTGCTTGTGTTCATGGTGTTTGTCTTGGTGGAGGTCTAGAGCTTTCATTATCATGTAAGACAATCTTAATTAGTGATGATAAGGCAACAGCACTTGGTCTTCCTGAAGTTAAATTAGGAATTATACCAGGATTTGGTGGAACATATCGACTACCTAAAAAAGTTGGTTTACCAACGGCCCTTGATATGATTCTTACAGGTAAAACTCTAAATTCAAGAAAAGCTAAGAAACTAGGTCTTGCAAGAGAGGTCTTTCCTAAAGAGAGACTTATTGAGCAAGCTCCTAAGTTTTTTAAAGATAATGATAAAAAATCATCATTTAAAGACTCTATTGAAGACTTAGTAACAGATAATGTTTTAACTAAAAAAGTTATCTTTCAAAAAGCAAGAGAGAGTGTTCTTAAAAAGACAAAAGGTTTTTATCAAGCACCTCTTAAGATTCTTGATGTTATGGAAGCCGGTGTCTTAAAAGGACGTTCAAGTTATTTACAATCTGAGTCTCAGGCCTTTGGTGAATTATGTGTTGGAGAACAAAGTAAGAATTTACAACACATTTATTTCATGACTGAAAAAGTTAAGAAATACTCTGGTCCAAAAGGTGAGGGGAAAGCTCCTAAACTAGAACGTGGTGCATGTCTTGGTGCCGGAACTATGGGCGGTGGTATTGCGTGGCTTATGGCAAAGAATAATATGTTTCCAATCATGAAAGATATTAATTATGACGGAATTGAACTTGGTCTAAAACAGGCTTCTAAAAATTTCTCTGGAGCTGTAAAAAGAAAGAGAATGTCTAAGGATGATTTTGAAAGAAAGATGAGATCTATTTCTGGTCAAACAGATTATCGTGGCTTTAAAAGAGTAGACCTTGTTATTGAAGCTATTGTTGAAAATATGGATATTAAAAAGTCAGTATTTTCTGAAGTCGAAAAAGAAGTTAAGCCTGAAACTATCTTAACTTCAAACACTTCATCACTATCAATTCAAGAGATGAGTACAGCGCTTGAAGATTCAAGTCGTTTTGCAGGTCTTCACTTCTTTAATCCAGTACATCTTATGCCTCTTGTAGAGATTATTACTCATGATAATGTTTCACCTGAAACTGTTGAGGCACTTTATAATTGGGTACTAAAGTCTAAGAAAACACCTGTTGTTGTAAAAGACGGGCCTGGTTTTTTAGTTAATAGAATACTCATGCCATTTATGAATGAAGCAGGCTTTCTTTTAGAAGAAGGTGTGTCGATGAAAGATATCGATGATGCTTGTTTAAATTTTGGAATGCCTATGGGACCATGTCGTCTTTTAGATGAAGTTGGAGTCGATGTTGGTCAAAAGGTTGCTAAGATAATTCATGATGGTCTAGGGGATAGAGCTAAGGCTTCTACTCTCTCAGGAAAATTAGTTGAAAAAGGATTCTTAGGTAAGAAAACTTCTAAAGGTTTTTATATCTATGATGAAAAAGGAAAGGTTGTTGGTCCTAATGAAGAGGCCCTTGCCCTTTTTCCAAAAGCTACAAAGAAGATGAGTGAAGTTGAAATTCAAAAAAGAGTCTTTCTTCCAATGATAAATGAGGCAGCGACAGTTTTAGAAGACAAAATTGTGGATAATGCTTCTGACGTCGATCTCGGATTAATTTTTGGTATTGGTTTTCCTCCTTTTAGAGGTGGATTACTAAAGTATGCTGATTCAGAAGGGATTGAGCGTATTCATGATGAGCTTGTAAAACATGCTGAAAGTGTTGATGCTGATAGATACACACCATGTGAGCTTATTAAGACACTTGTTAAAGATAAGAAGAAATTCTACGAGCTCTAATGACTTTTTATTTTATAAGATTTTTTATCTCTTATATTTTTAAAGCTAAGACCCGCCAAAGGCTATTTCTAATGGCCATGGTGGGTCTTTTCTTATCAAGTGTTTCCCTTGTTGTTGTGCAAGCAACATTGCGTGGCTTACAAGATAATAGAATTGATCGTGCAAAGTCTATTATGGGGGATTACACTCTTTCTAAATTTGAAAGTATTAAACCTGTCATAAATTATTTAGATAAGTTATCCCAAGTTAAATATAACAAAGAATTTGAACTTGAAGGTCTTGTCAGGTTTGATGGTCGACTTGCTCCAGTAATTATTCATGGGATTTCTTCGAGAGACTACCTTCCAGATTTTCTTGGTGGAAGAATTTATCGAGATGAGATTTATGCTTCAGACTATATAAGCCTTAAGCTACGATCCACAATTATGGATGATCTTACTATTCTTTCTCCAATTTATACGGATCCTTTTTTTGGCGATATCCCTCGTCAAAAAACACTTGTACATAATAAGAATATTGAAACTCTTGAACCAGATATTGATGAATACCACGTTTGGACTGACGTAAGAAATGTTCACTACTTAACGACGCAGAGAATCTTTAATACTGTTAGAATATATGGGCCCCTTTCTAATACTGATATAGATAATCTTAAAAGTTTCGGTTCACTTATTTCTTGGGAAGAGGAAAATGCAAATCTTCTCTATGCTCTAAGTCTTGAAAATTCAATTATGATTTTTCTATTTATGGCCACAGTATTTTTAGTTGTTATTTCTATCGCAGGTGGTTTAGCTATTTTCTATAATCGTCTAAAGACTGACTTTGCCTCTTTTTGGATTTTAGGTTTGTCTGTTAATGAGATTAAGAAAATGGGAAATAAGGCGATTGGCTCACTTTCTGTTCTAACTCTTTTGCTAGGTAATGCCTTTGGACTTTTGCTAGTTAAATTGCTTAAAGTTTATTCTCCAAATATCATGCCACAGATGTTTGTTGATAGAAGTTTACCTGTAAAATTAAGCCCGTCTGTATTTCTATATTCATTTTTAATTCCAGCAGCTATAACTTTTGTTGTTTCTTATATAAGTTCACAAAACTATTTCTCGAAAAAGAAAGAGTTTGTTAATCTTATTAGAGCAGCTTCTAGATAATCTTATAAGAATTTTTGTACTAAGCTTACCGGTAGCATCGCTAATAGACCACCAATTAGCCCAAGTATGATGTCTTGAAGAAATTTTACTGGAATGAAATTGGCATGTAGTGCATGACTGAAGATTCCTCCAGCAACCATTAACATGGCAATCGTTCCGATGATACCAAGAGATTTCATAATCCATGGCATAGAGTTTACAAACATGAGGCCTAGTGATTTTTTATCTTTTTCAATAAGATAGATTCCAAAGTCATCAATTTTAACGATTAGGCTCACAAGTCCATAAATGATAATACTTGCAAGAATTCCAACACTTGATAAACTTAATAGTCTCTCTAATAACTCGGCATTTATATAGCTATTGGCGATAACAATGATTTCAATAGATAGAATAAGATCAGTTTTAATCGCACCAAATACTTTTTGATTTTCACTGATGATCACCTTTTTTTTGATGACTTTATCTTTTGAAAAAAACTTTTCTACTATTTTATGTACACCTTCATAAGCGAGATAAAATCCACCTAGGATGAGAGTCCAGTTTAGAAGGGGAGGGTAAAAAGCATTGATACCAATGACTACTGCAATGGCAATAAGCTTGTTTATTAATGAGCCGGCAAAGATTTTCCCGACGATCGGTAACTCTCGACTTGGATTTACTCCATGTACGACCCCTGCAT
>NZAF01000172.1 GCA_002686115.1 Halobacteriovorax sp.
GAAGCTCGTTACGGTTCTTATTACGAAGGTGACGGCGATATGATTCAGCTGTCGGGTAACGTGGGCTTGCCACTGTCTGACAAGGGGTTTATCAACCTGTCAGCAGAGTATCGAACCGCAGATGATACTTCTCGTAGTATACAGCGCGCCGATGCCGCAGACCTTATCGCTGCGGGCAACACAGCAGTAGCAGACCCTGCGCAAATCTGGGGATCGCCAGAAATTAAGCACGACATAAAACTTTTTGCTAACTTGGGTTTAGAGCTTTCCGACAGCGCAGAAGCTTATTTGTTTGGTAACTTTGCAGAGCGTGAAGTTGAGGGTGGTTTCTATTTCCGTAATCCGCATACACGTAGTGGTGTTTATGCGGATCCTGACGGCAATTTGCTTGTCGGTGATTTAACTGGCGATATGTCAGGCAACTGCCCGACCAATATCAATGTTGGTGACAACGTTCTAGAGAACCCAATCTATATCAATCAAGTGCAAAATAACCCGGATTGTTTCGCGTTTAACGAAATTCTGCCAGGTGGTTTCACGCCACGCTTTGGTGGTACGGTCACCGACATGTCTCTTGTATTTGGTACCCAAGGCGAGTTGGACAACGATATTACCTATGATGTAAGTCTGAACCTTGGCCAAAACGAAGTTGATTTTGCCATAAGCAATACAATTAACCCGTCGCTAGGTCCAGAAACGCCATTCGAGTTTAGCCCAGGTCGTTACACTCAATCTGAGCAAACCCTCGATATTGATTTCACAAAACCTTTTGATGTTGGCTTGTATGAGCCACTGTTCGTGGCAACAGGTTTTCAATACCGCAATGAGAGTTATGAGAGCTTTGCAGGTGATACTGCCTCTTATGAAATAGGTCCGCTGGCGACACAAGGCTTTGGCATTGGCTCAAATGGTTTCCCTGGCTTAGCGGCCAATAGCCAAGGTCGTGTGTCCCGCAACAATATCGCGCTGTATATAGATGCAGAAGCATACATCACTGAAAACTTCATGTTAGCGGGTGCGCTACGTTATGAAGATTTCTCTGATTTTGGAGATACAACGAAAGGTAAAATTGCTTTCCGTTGGCAAGCGCTTGAGAACATTGCGTTTCGTGGTGCGTTCTCGACCGGCTTTAAAGCGCCTACACTTGGCCAGAGCAATGTGCGTAACGTTACAACAGCATTTGGTACTGGCGGCCAGCTAATAGACCGTGCAACGCTACCGCCGACTGACCCTGTGTCACAGCTTAAAGGTGGTGAGCAGCTGACTCCTGAAGAGTCAGAAAGTATTACGTTTGGTGTGGTTGCAGATTTCGATAATGGACTATTTATCACCGCCGACTACTATAACATTGAGTTGACAGACCGCATCAGTACAGCGTCGGGAATTGCGTTAACTGAAGATGATATCGCAACGCTTCTTGAGCAAGGCGTTAATGATGCGTCAAGTTTCTCTGAAATAAGCTTTTTCACCAACGATTTTGATACAACAACGGAAGGCCTCGATGTTGTTGCAAACTACGCAATGGATATGATGGGCGGTGAGACTAAATTTTCATTAGCCTACAACTGGACTTCAACAGAAGTAGACAGAGCGTCTGACAATATCTCTGATTTCCGTATTCGCATGTTGGAAGACAACCTACCTGCAGTGCGCTATAGCGCTACGGCTAATCATACTAATGGCGATTGGCGTTTCTTAGCGCGCATGAACTACTTTGGAAGTATCTTCGAAGATCACTTAGATTCAGCGCTGCCTATAGAAAAAGTAGGCTCTGAAATTACGTTTGATTTCGAAGTTGCGTATAACGTTTCAGAACAGTTCACGGTTACGGTTGGTGCGAAAAACGCGTTCGATGAATACCCTGATGAAAACAATAGTGATGCAGGTGGCATTACCTATGCGCAGATTGCTGGTTCAGCGTATCCAACAACATCACCAATCGGTATCAATGGTGGTTTTTATTACCTAAGAGGTGTTTACACTTTTTAATCGCTTTTACTAGCGAGACCAACTTTCACAAATGTTTCGAAGTGTAGGGGGAGTGCATGCTCCCCTTTTATTTTTACGCTGTGACGATCAATTAAGTGAAAAGTAGCAATAAAACAGGCATTATTTGCCTACCGTAATTAATTATTAACACGCACTGATTATTATTATGACGAAAAAGTCGACAGTAGCAGAAACCTTCGTAAGATATCGCGCTAAGCTAATGCGTGCGGTGGGTTCTATTGTTGGTGCCGACGACATTGAGGACATCGTCCAAGAAGCTTTTATAAAAAGCTACGAAGCAGAATTAAAACAAGAAATTCAATATGAGCGGACATACATGCTCAAAACAGCGCGTAATTTAGCGCTGAACCATGTTGCGAAAGCAGAAAATAAAAACAAGCAGCCGCTCGATGACATGGACCTTCTGCCCTATGAACTCGTAGGGTACAGTTTAGAGAAAAATGTAGAGAGTAAAGAGCGCTTTATCCATTTTTGCCGAGCGACAGATACACTGTCTGCCGATGTAAAGCGCGTGTTCTTACTCAAGAAAGTGTACGGCATGCGGCAAAAAGAAATAGCAGAGCTCGTGGGACTTAGCGAGAGTACTGTAGAGAAGCATGTCGCAAAAGGATTAATGATGTGCTCCAAATATTTAGCGGAGCTTTCATCGGACAGTGCCCCTTCCAGTGTCACTGCTACCGCGACTCAGGACATAAGCAGTAGTTAACATGAATAATATTCGCCAATTTTCCAGCAAAGAAGATATTCAAGAGCACGCCTGCCTCTGGATAAGCCGCATTGATCGCGGCTTAAACGGTGACGAAAAAGTAGCATTAGACACATGGCTGAGAGAAAGTAATGCGCACCGCCAAGCATTGTTAGATGCTGCCAGTTTGTGGGACGATATGTCGGTGCTCAATGAATTAAGCGGCCTGTTTCCACAACCATCAGCTCGTCATGCTTCTAAAAAGCGTGGCCTAGCCAAAAACATAGTATGGGGCATGGCCGCCACTTTCTTAGTAATGGCCGTAGCGGTTGGTATTATTGTTCAGCGCACATGGTTAGATAATGCGTCTCAGTTTGCTACTGTGAATCAAAAAGTACAAACAGGCGTAGGTGAGCAAAAAAATGTCACGTTGGCCGATGGTTCGAAACTCCACTTAAACACTAATTCGTTAGTCACGGTAGATTTTTCTTCAACGTCACGAAATATTGTTTTGTTGAAAGGCGAAGCGCATTTCGAAGTAGCGCACGACACAGCGCGTCCTTTTTCTGTCACGGCAGGAAACAACACGGTAACTGCGGTAGGTACAGCGTTTAATCTACAATATGTTGACGACAATGCTTTTGAACTTGTTGTCACTGAAGGAAAAGTGCTAGTTAAAGACCGTTTTAGAGCTACATCATCGAACGAGTCGTTGTTTGGAAAGCGCCCAGTTACGGAAGAAGGGTTGCTGATGTTCGCGGGAGAAAAAGCCACAGTCCTTGGTAAAGTGGAAGCGCGTGAAAGCATGTCGCAAAATGAAATCGATGACGATTTAGCCTGGCAGCAGGGTATGATTGTTTTCAAAGGCGAGCCATTGGAGTCTGTACTTATCGAGATTGGCAGATACACGCCGGTGCGTTTTCATATTTCAGATGATAACCTGCGAAAACGCAGAGTTGCGGGCTATTTCAAAGTGGGCGATATAGATGGTTTGCTATCGGCGCTAGAAAGTAGTTTTAGCATCAAACACGAAAAAGTGACCGACACAAGTATTGAGCTAAGCGCAAAGAAAGGTTAAATATTCTTTGAAAGAAAAGCGATGTTCACTAATCGTTATTGGCATCAATATATTTAATGTGACAATATAATTAAAATTATAAGCACATTGATTTTAATCTTGCACGACGGCTATTTTGCGATAATTAAGCAATTGAAAAAAGCGATAAAAAGACTGAATACTTTTGAGTATTCGGTTCGTTTGGTCTTGCATAAAATTGCGTTCAAGCCTCCTTGCTCCTCAATAATGTCGCCGTTGAACCTCGTCTCAAGCGTCTGCCTGCTCTTGATTACGACGCAATCAATTTTTGCACAAGAGGATGACCGCTCCGCTGTTGACCGCGTGCAGCAGTCAGGGCCCGACGCTTTTAGTTTTTCTATACCTGCACAAAACGCAAATGAAGCGTTAACCGAACTGGCTAAACAAGCTAATACCACACTTCTGTTTCCTTTCGATTTGGCAAAAAAAGTAACGACTAATGCGTTAAGCGGCACTTTTACGTTGAGTGAAGCCCTGGTTCAGCTGCTAAAGGGCACTGAGCTGGCAGTGGTAACCGATGAAAGTGGTACGTTAAGTATTCGGTCTCGCGATTCATTAGTAACGAAGAACATTCAGATTGATACCAAGGAAAAAAAGGCTGAGGAAGGGGCGAATGGACTAGAAAAAATTGCTGTTGTCGGTACGCGCAACACGCCTCGAAGCGCAGTAGATTCAGCCGTTCCATTAGATGTTATTGGTGCTGACTCGTTGAATTCACAGGGCAACAGCGATGTAATATCAATGTTAAGCGTGATGGTTCCTTCACTCAATGTTAATGATCAGCCTATAAACGATGCGAGCAGTCTAGTGAGACCAGCAAACCTTCGGGGGATGTCATCTGATCACACGTTACTGTTGTTGAATGGTAAACGACGTCACCGCTCTGCCGTTATAACGTTTTTAGGTGGCGGGTTATCAGATGGTGCACAGGGGCCAGATATCTCGGTTATCCCTGCATATGCATTGAAACAGGTAGAGGTGCTTAGGGACGGGGCAGCGGCACAATATGGGTCAGATGCGATAGCAGGTGTCATCAACTTTGCACTTAAAGATGCCCGTGAAGGAGGAAGTGTCGCCCTAAAAGTCGGTGGTTACAGCGAAGGCGATGGTGAACTGTTACAACTTCAGCTCAACAGGGGCTTCGCGATAGGACAACAAGGCTTTTTGAACGCAACCGCGGAATATCGACAACAAAACGGCACGTCGCGCTCTGTGCAGCGTGATGATGCTTCAGACCTCATCGTTCAGGGAAATAGCTTCATTACTTCACCGGCTCAAATCTGGGGAGCACTTGACGTAAACGAAGACATAAAGCTAGCGCTCAACGCAGGTATTGATATTTCGACAACGTCTCATTTTTATAGCTTTGCGACAGTGGCTAGACGAGAAATAAACGGCGGGTTTTATTTTCGAAATCCACAAACCCGGGAAGGGGTATTTAGCCGAACCGATCCAAATACCAATGAGCGTCGCCTTATAGTCGCTGACCTAGATGGGATAGATAATGGTATCACCTGCCCGTCAATAACCTTATCGAGCGAAAATGTATTAGAAAACGAAAACTATCTGCTTATCGCTGACAATACGACAGCGCTTGGAGCAAATTGCTTTGCCTTTAATGAATGGTTCCCTGGTGGGTTTACGCCTCGATTTGGTGGGACCATTACGGACGCCTCCATTGCGATGGGACTGAAGTACGAATTACCTCAAGGTTGGGCGATGGACATTAGTACAATGCTTGGGTACAGCGATATAGAATATACTATCTCAAGTACAGTAAACCCTTCGCTCGGCCCACAAACACCCACAGCCTTCTCGCCTGGTGGCGTTTCACAAGTTGAGCGAACCCTGAATTTAGACTTTACCAAACTTATTCAAACCATTTTCGAAGACCCTGTGAGTATTGCTGTGGGAGGGGAGTGGCGAAAAGAGACCTATTTCCAAAAAGCCGGTGATGAAGCCTCATATATCGCAGGCCCATTCGCACTTGAGCCTCCAATTGGTTTAAGCCAAGGTTTTTCGATTGGCTCGAATGGTTTTCCAGGCTACCAACCGCAGTCTGCCGGTCACTGGAGTCGCAGTAATTGGGCTTTTTACGCTGATTTGGAATTTTATATTAACGATGCGTGGCAAATGGGGTTAGCAACACGGTTAGAGCATTTCAGTGACTTCGGATCAACGTTCGATGGTAAGCTCAGCACCCGTTACAAAGTCAATGACACGTTTGCTTTGCGGGGCTCTGTAAATACAGGTTTTAAAGCGCCAACCGTGGGGCAAAGCAACGTGATAAACGTAACGACAGCCTATGGCCTTAACGGCTTGGAAGATCAAGCTACGCTGCCGCCAACCGATCTTATCTCGCTTCAGCTTGGCGCTACGCCGCTTACTCCTGAAGAATCTGTAAATTTCAGCGTAGGTTTGGTTATGCAAACCAGCGAGAACTTCTTTGCTACGCTCGATTACTTTAATATCCGTCTTTCTGATCGCATAAGTACAACATCAGCTATTTCTTTAACCGATGACGACGTAAACGCGCTTGTTGCTCAGGGCCGCCCCGATGCGGCTAGATACAATTCAGCTAAATACTTTACTAATGATTTTGACACTAAAACACAAGGTGTCGATTTAGTGGTTAATTACAATTTTGTCTTTAATGACTGGTCAAATGCTTTACTTGTTGCCTATAACTGGACAGACACGCAAGTAGAGCGCGTTACTCTTTACCCAATCAACGGCGAAATTGAGCTTCAGCCTAACCTCACTGAGGCGAGAATACGAATGTTGGAAGACAATCTTCCTGCCCATCGAGGCAGCATTACGCTTGAACAATCCAAAGATGAGTGGGTATTTACTTGGCGACTAAATTATTACGGAAAATTTTATGAAGATCACCTTGATGCTTCAGCAGGCCTAGATATTTATGGTAGTGCACTTACTACCTTTGATGCCCAATTAGCTTGGGCCGTATCACCAGACATTCAGCTTACGTTAGGCGCGCAAAACTTATTCGATGCATTGCCGCAGGAAAATCCATTTCGAGGAGAGGTTGGTGCGCTGTATCCTCCGACGTCCCCCGGCGGTATAAATGGTGCGTTCTACTATGCCGGCATAGCATACACGTTTGAATAGCATACGGTGTTAAGACGTTATTTTAACGAGAACGTAGACCAATCGCGGTCGTAATATACAAAAGCGTAGAGTGATATGTGACTATAGGTATAGAGGAGTTTGGAAAATACTGCTTAGCCTACATCTTTGAAAAGTGATTCATCAATGATGGTTTGGTCGATGATTTGTTGCGCCATATTTATGCACTTACCGCACTGAGAGCCA
>NZAF01000173.1 GCA_002686115.1 Halobacteriovorax sp.
GAATAGGGAGAGTGGCCAATTTCATATCGGTTATCAACGCCATAGAGAACTTTGTCTTTTGAAGATGCTTGTAAGTTAAGAGTTATCAGTATGTAAATGATTAATATTGAAGAACTTTTCATATCTGCCTTTAAAATAAAGACGTTTATTTCTCATAATTTAATTTGTTATGGATATGTTTATTTTTAGAGATGAAATTATTACAGAATTCATGAATCATGCTCTTTGTTTCATTGAAAAGTCACTAGGCTAAGAGTATAAGTTCCTATTATGACAATAGATAATGATTTAAAATTAAGTTCATACTCTTATGATCTTCCAAAGAGCTTTATAGCGGATAGGCCTGTTGTTGGTAGGCAAAATTCAAAGCTTTTAGTTTTTGATAATAAAACTCAAGAAGTCGTTCATGATTATTTCTATAATATTGATAAGTATCTTCCAAAAGAGTCATTGATTGTCTTTAATCAAAGTAAAGTTTTTCCATGTCGATTGATTGGGGAAAAAAGAACTGGCGGTAAGGTCGAGGTTTTTCTTCTAGATGCTAAGGCAAATGAAGATGGGCTACATCGAGCACTTGTTAAATCAAGTGGAAAAAAAAGAGTTGGTGATACTTATTTTTTTGATAATGATCTTGAGTTAACTATAAAAGAAGTTCTTGATGGAACGTTTTTTTTAAAAGCGAATATTGAAGATTTAGAATCTTTTCTATTTAAATATGCCAAGGTTCCAATTCCTCCTTATATTCGAGATGGTGATTCAGATGAAAAAGATCTTGAAGACTATCAAACTGTCTATGCTAAACATACGGGAAGTGTTGCTGCTCCTACTGCAGGTCTTCATTTTACTGATGAGGTTTTTCAAAAATTAGGAAATAAAGACATTAAGCAGGCCTATGTCACTCTTCATGTAGGGCTAGGAACATTTGCTCCAGTTAAAGTCGATGACTTAACAACTCATAAAATGCATACAGAAGAGTATTTCATTGAAAAAAAAGATTTAGAGACGATTAAAGGTGAGCAATTTGTGACAGCTGTTGGAACGACTAGTTTACGTACCTTAGAATCAGCTCATAGAATTGGCCTAGATAATTTTAAACCTTCAGAAATTTATGATACTGATATTTTCTTATACCCTGGTGTTGAAGTGAAAAGTATTAATGCCCTTGTTACTAATTTTCATCTACCTGAGTCTACGTTACTGATGCTTGTTAGTAGTCTTATAGGCAGAGAAAAAACATTAGAACTCTATGAAGTTGCCAAAGAAAATCAGTATCGGTTTTTCTCATATGGTGATGCCATGTTAATTTTAAGATAAAGAAAATAGGAATAAATATGATCAAAGTTGAAGCAAAGGATAATAAGGCACGAGCGTGCACCATTACGACTGCTCATGGAGAAATTCAAACTCCAATTTTTATGCCTGTAGGAACTCGTGCATCAGTTAAGTGCATGTGGCAAGATCAGTTAGAGGAGATGGGAGCTGAGATCATTCTTGGAAATACTTATCATCTCTATTTAAGACCTGGGCATGAACTTATTGAAAGAGTTGGTGGTGACCTTCATGGATTCATGAATTGGAAAAGACCCATTTTAACGGACTCAGGTGGGTATCAGGTATTTTCTCTCTCTTCCATTAATAAAGTGACGGAAGAAGGGGTTACATTTGCCTCTCATATAGATGGTTCAAGGCATCTTATTTCACCTGAAAAAAGTATGGAAATTCAAAAGGCCCTAGGTAGTGATATTGTGATGGTCTTTGACGAGTGTCCGGCCCTACCTGCTACAAAAGAGAGACTTAGAGAGAGTATGGAATTAACTCTTAGATGGGCCAAGCGTTGTCGTGATTATGAACTTAGACCGACACAAAATCTCTTTGGGATCATTCAAGGGGGGCTTCATCACGACCTGCGCCTTGAATGTATGGAAAGGCTTAATGAAATGGGCTTTGAAGGACTTGCTCTTGGAGGACTTTCTGTTGGTGAAAAGAATGAAGAGATGGTCTCTTTCTTAGATGGATTTGTGCATCTTATGCCTGAAGATAAGCCTCGCTATCTCATGGGAGTAGGTAAGCCTCTAGATATCTTAAATGGCATCAGAGCAGGACTTGATATGTTTGATTGCGTTCTTCCTACTAGAAATGCTCGAAATGGTCAGTTTCTTACTCATGATGGTCCGCTTAATATAAAGAATGAACGTTTTAAAGAAGATACTGAAGCGCCAGATCCAGATTGTGAATGTAAGGTTTGCAAGAATTATACGAGATCCTATATCAGACACCTATTTACCTGTGGAGAGTACTTAGCGGGTAACCTCATTACATATCATAATCTTCACTTTATGCTCAAAATGGTAAAGGATGCGAGGCAAAATATTATTGCCGGAAGCTTTGACGATTTTTATCAATCATTTTATAAAAGGTATTCATCAAAGAAATGGCAAGGTAAGCCTAAATAACAATCAAAAGCGGAGACTACATGCTTAAATTATTACTACTTTCAATACTTGTTTCGTCTGGGGCACATGCTAATGAAGCCAAAGGACAAATGGACATTATGAATTTTGTCCCAATGATCCTTATTTTCTTCATTTTTTATTTTCTTATGATCAGACCACAGAAAAAACAATTAGATGAAGAAAAAGAAATGCTAGAAAACCTTCAAAAAGGAACTGAAGTCTTCACAAAATCTGGTATAATTGGAACTGTTGTTGGTTTAACTGATAAAGTTGTAACTTTAGAAGTTGCTAAAGAAACTAAGATTAAGTTCTTAAAAAGCCAGATTGGCGGTCTTTCAAGCAAAATCTTTGCTAAGGAAGATAATAAGTAAAAGGATAAAAATCCATGTTTGGACTCGGTGCTGGTGAACTTCTTATCATTTTTGTCTTTGCTCTAATTTTTATTGGACCAAAGAAATTACCAGAACTTGCAAAAAGCCTTGGTAAAGGCTTACGTGAGTTTCAAAAGGCAAAAGATGACTTCGTCAATGTGATGCAACAAGAAGCAGACTCCATCGAGTCCGAAACGTCAAAGCATGAAAAAATTGCTGATTCACAAGCAAAAACTGATCATCTCGACGATGCCGCAAGACCACTTACTGAAGAGGAGCTTGTTGCAATGGGTAACGTTGAGGGTGTCTCCCATGATGGACCAACAATAGATGAAATTGAAGAGTCTGAAGCTAAAGAACAAGCAAAGAAAGATTCTTAAAAATAACTTTTATTCTAAATAATCAACCTAAGATATTTTTTGCTGCGTCGTATAAGTGTAAAAAAATATTGATCAAATTGTTGCATTTTCAAATATCTCACCTATAATTTTTAAAGATTTACTAATCTAATCTTTTATTTATGGTCTTTTGACCGGTTTTCTAGGGATGAGGAAAACTTAAAAAAGTTTTTGGGTTTCTCCAATACTATTCCCTTATTAGGAGTTCAGAACAATGAAAAGAAGCTGGTGGTATCGCTTTTCTTTTTTACTTTTAGCAGTCATTATTTGTGTTCTATCAATTATGCCAACTGCTTTTGACTTTAAAGAAGAGGACAATTTCCCTGTAAAGTCTAAAATTAACTTAGGTCTAGACCTCCAAGGTGGTCTTTATATGATCTTAGGAATTGATTTTCGTAAGGTCTTTAAAGAAGAAGTTAAAGGTTATGCTAGAAGAGTGAACTTTTCATTAAAAGATGAGAAGACGTATGGTTTTGAGTTAGGTGATATCAACACTGAAGATGCACTTGATCCAAAGATCAATCTAACATTTGCTAGTGCAGATCAAATAGAGCCTGCAAAGAATATCATTCATAAATATTTTAATGGAAATATTCGTATCACAGGTGAGTCAGGAACTAATTTGCAAATAGCTCTCACAAAGAAGTTAAAGACTGAAATTGAAGAGCAATCTGTTAAAAGATCAATAGAAGTTATTAGAAATAGAATTGATGAGTTTGGTGTTACTGAACCAGAAATTATTTCTCAAGGAAGTGATCGAATCGTTGTACAGCTTCCTGGTGTTAAGGATATTGAAAGAGCGAAAGAGCTTATCGGTCAAACGGCAAAGCTAGAGTTTAAAATGGTAAATGACGACATTCCTATGGCGTCTATATCAGGTTGGATGACTAAGGCAAAAGAAGCTGGGATCGAATATAATAAAGGTGATCGTCTCTCTGTTTATGTTTCTAAAATGAATGAGTTTTTAAAAGATGACCTTCCTAAAGAAACAGTTTTAGCATTTGAAAGGGTTGAGTCTAAAATCAAAAGTGAAACTCCACAATTGATTCCATACATCCTAGAAGCGAATGCTCCTCTTACTGGGGAAGACCTTGAAGATGCAAGAGTTCAATTTGATCAACAACAAAATCAGCCACAAGTAGGTTTTACTCTTAAGTCTCGTGGTGCAAAAATATTTGAAGAATTAACAGCTGAGAGTATTGGAAGAAGAATGGCCATTGTTTTAGATGGTAATGTAAAGTCAGCTCCAAATATCCAAACGAGAATTCCTGGTGGAAGAGGAACGATTACTCTAGGTGGCCAAGGTTATAATCAACAGTTAAGAGAAGCGCGAGATCTTGCTCTAGTTTTAAGAGCTGGTGCACTTCCTGTTCAGTTAGATTTTCTTGAGCAAAGAACGGTTGGTCCATCTCTTGGTGCTGACTCAATTACAAAAGCTAGATATGCTTCAATCATTGGTTGTATTTTAGTATTTGCTTTCATTCTTGTTTATTACAAAGTTTCAGGCTTCTTTGCCATGGTTACTCTTGCAATCAACGTAATGATCGTTCTTGCTATGCTTGTTGGTCTTGAAGCGACGCTTACTCTTCCTGGTATTGCTGGAATTGCTCTTACAATTGGTATGGCGGTTGATGCAAACATCATTATTTATGAGCGTATACGGGAAGAAATACGAAAAGGCACCGGCTTTTATAAAGCTGTCGAAGGTGGTTTTAATTCAGCATTTTGGACAATCATTGATGCTAACATCACAACAGCACTTGCAGGTATCGCTCTTTTAAATTTTGGTACAGGACCTATTAGAGGTTTCGCAGTAACACTTTTAATAGGTATTTTTGCAACTGTTTATACTTCTTACTTTGTTTCTAAAATCTTCTTCGAATTTTATTTAAATAAAGTAGAAGGCCAAGATATTAGTATTTAATAAGTAGAGTTTAATTAGAAAATTTTAAATTAAGATAGGAAATAGATATGTTAGAAATTATTAAAAGTGGGACAAGTTTTAATTTTGTTTCAAAGTTTAGCTTAACATCTGTCATCTCAGTCGTTCTTGTTATTGGCTCTTTAGTCGCTTTATTTTCAAAAATGAGCTACGGAGTTGATTTTAGAGGTGGGGCAGAGATACAAGTTAAATTCAGCAAGACTATTGAGTTAAATGGTTTAAGAAAGAGTTTAAAAGATGATGGTTTTAACAGTTTAACTGTTCAGTCAATTGGTGAAGCGAGCCAAAATGAGTACTTATTAAAAGTTTCTGCTTCTGAAGATAATCTTAACGCTGTTACTGAGAAAGTAAGTGCTTCTCTAAATCAGCATTACTCAAATGATGGGATTGAGATTAGAAAGGTAGATATTGTTGGTCCTAAGGCCGGTGCAGAGCTTAGAAAGTCTGGATTCCTTGCTATGCTATGGGCTTTATTAGCTATTATGGTTTATATTGGTTTAAGATTTGATTTTAAATATTCGCCTGGTGCGATAGTAGCGCTATTTCATGACGTTTCGATCATCTTAGGTGTTTTTGCAATTTCAGGTACAGAATTTACTCTTCAAACTGTTGCAGCACTCTTAGCGGTCATTGGTTACTCTGTTAACGATACGGTTATTGTTTATGATAGAGTACGTGAGCATGAGCAAAAATTTGTTGGAAGATCTCTTTCTGAGCATATTAATAATGCTGTTAATGAGACACTTTCACGTACTTTCTTAACTTCAGCTACAACGTTATTTATCTCAGTCATTATGTATGTCTTTGGTGGACTTGCTATTAGAGACTTCTTTTTAGCAATTACTCTTGGTGTTGTGATTGGTACTTATTCATCAATCTTTGTCGCTGCACCAGTTACACTTTTCTTTGATAAGATGAGAGGCGAGGAATCAGAGAGTAATGCAAAATCTGTTAACGCGTAATATATTAATAATCTTTCTGGGGCTAAGTCTTTTGGCCCCAAATGCTTTTTCTAATTCTGATGAAGATGATATAGAGGCTCTTTCTAAACATAGAGAGAATACTGTTAATCTTATTAAAGATTTAGAAAAGTTTCAGAATTCAGATACTAGTGACCAAGAAAAATTAGATCAGCTAAAAGAGCAAATGCCTATTAAAAAGGTTTTTGAGCATTATCAAAGCTCTAGTGTTGAAGAAATTGAGGCGCAGCTTAGAGGGCGTTTTGCGGGCTCAAAGATGGAAGTTGTCTTTTCTAAGTTTCCAAAAGCCTTAACTTTTGTTGCATCACTCTTACATGATAAAGAGGCCATTCCACTTTTAATGGAGATGCAAAATGATAAAGAGAAGTTAAAGCATATGTTCTTTGCTATTATTGCTTCTTTTGTTTTAAGTTTTTTTATTAAATGGTGGATCAATAATAATAAGACATTTTTCTTTAAAAAATTACTTCAAAGATTCTTTCATATAGTATTTATATGGGCCCTTAGATTAGGGATTCTAATTCATTTTTTTGGGGCCAATTTAAGGCCTACTTTTAATATCTTTAAAAAAGTATTTCTTTAAAATTACTCGCCAACTTTTGGTACGCAGACAAACTTTCTATCATGAGTGATCGTTTCAGTAATGGTTTCATCAAGGCTGTCAGACTGCCTTTGAAAGATTAACTCAAAATCGTTTCTAGAGCTGACTGTATAAAGGTCTTGATAACCTTCTTTTTTAATGTATGGATTACTGAAATCCGGTGGCCAATAAAAGTACGTTCTTTGATTTTCTGTCTCTTCTGTTGGTTTTATTGGTAAGTTATTTGCTCCAAAGTGAAACCATATTTTTTTCAAGACGTTCTCTCTAATGTAGAGAAAATTTGGCTCTATCCTTTGAATTTGGCTAATATTGTCTCCAGTGACAGTTTGAGCTTCTCCAACGCCTAGATAAAGTCCTTCTGTAGGAGTACCAATAATTCTTCCTAGCGCTACTAGTTCAGGAGAGTCACCTTTATAATCGTTATAATCAGGACAGAATGATTTTCCGTTTTGATCAATAAATGGCCTTAAAGCAAGACCAGAATTTCTTGAAATTTGCTCCTCGATTGTAAACGGAGGTTCTTGTGTATTTGCTCCAACTACCGGATAGTATGGTAGAGGAAATAGTGAAAAATACTTTTTCTGTGAAATTGTTGCGCCAAGCTTTTCGACTTCCTGCTTAACTAATTGATCAGCAATAGAGAATCCATCGTTATCGTCGTCGACAAATCTGCTATCTTGTCTATTCCATAGAGCAAAATGACCAGCAATTTGAGTGAGTCTCTTATATGCAGGGTTATCATTGAAGCCATCTTTTAAATAATCATGACAAAATACATTCACTGCAACACCTGAGGGTAGAGCAGGTGGTGCATCGCCAGCTGCAAAATAAAAGTATCTCTCAATTCTATTATCAATGCCATCGTATCTTGAAATACAAGAATACTGATTGATGATACTCACTGATAAGTCTCCAGTTACTGGAGTAAGTATTAGTGACGGATCAGTTAATCTAAATTGTTCATACCCACTACTGGCATTTTCAACTCC
>NZAF01000174.1 GCA_002686115.1 Halobacteriovorax sp.
CAAGATAGTTTTGAAGATATTCCTGAAACTATCGATGAAAATGTAAAGAAGTTTATTAAAGGCGTTTATAAATTAAAAGATAAATTAATTATATTATTAGATTTAGAAAAGATCTTAACGATCGATGAATGAGGAGTGAAGGGCCATGAGTAAATTAGAAGTTGAACACAACGTTGACTCTGTAAATTTTGAACAGATGATTGAAAAGTCACCAATCAATACAATGTTCGCGACACCAGAGGGAGTCTTG
Organism: Halobacteriovorax sp.; assembly: GCA_002686115.1. Classification (GTDB taxonomy): domain Bacteria; phylum Bdellovibrionota; class Bacteriovoracia; order Bacteriovoracales; family Bacteriovoracaceae; genus Halobacteriovorax_A. The sequence goes on from NZAF01000174.1 coordinate 251, forward strand.
ACCTATATGAATGCAAGGTCAAAGTCGACTCTTAAAACACTTGAACAATATTTACCAGATAGAGTTGAAAATCTTATTGGTCAGAGTATTGACTGGTTTCATAAAGACCCTGCGGTTCAAAGAAGAATTATTGCAGATCCATCTAATCTTCCTCATAAAGCTGTTATTGATGTGGGCCCTGAGAAATTAGATCTTTTAGTATCTCCAATTTTGAATTCAAAAGGCGAGTATTTGGGACCAATGGTTACTTGGAGTGTTGTGACAGAACAACTCAAAGTAGAAAATGAAATGGCAAGAATGATGCAAATGGTAGAAAGGTCTCCGATTAATACCATGATGGCAAAACCAGATGGTACACTTATTTACTTAAACGAGAATGCTAAAAAGACTTTAAAAACTTTAGAGCAGTATCTTCCAGATAGGGTAGAGAATTTAATTAACCAAAGCATTGATTGGTTTCATAAAGATCCAGAAGTACAGAGAAGAATAATTTCAGATCCATCTAATCTTCCACATAGAGCTGTCATTGATGTAGGTCCGGAAAAACTAGATCTTCTTGCTTCTCCAATTTTAAATAATTCGGGAGATTATCTTGGACCAATGGTTACGTGGAGTGTTGTAACAGAAAAGTTACGTAATGAAACTGAGATGGCAAGAATGATGCAAATGGTGGAGAAATCACCAATCAATACAATGATGGCAAAGCCAGATGGAACCTTGATTTATCTGAATGAAAGTGCGAGAAGAACTCTAAAAACATTAGAGCAGTACTTACCAGATAGAGTAGAGAATCTAGAAGGTAGAAGTATTGATATTTTTCATAAAGACCCAGAGGTTCAAAGAAGAATTATTAGCGATTCAAGAAACCTACCTCATACAGCAAAGATTGACTTAGGGCCTGAGAAACTAAGATTAGATATTTCTGCAATTAATGATCAAAATGGTAATTATCTAGGGCCAATGGTCACTTGGAGTGTTATCACTGATAGATTTTCATTAGTTGATATTTTAAACCAAAGTTCTAGTGATCTTGCAGAATCTGCATCATCTTTAATAACAGTATCATCTTCACTAACTGCAAGTGCTGAAGAAACTGCTGCGCAAGCAAATACTGCCAGTACTGCATCAGAAGAAATTAATGCTGGTGTTCAAACTGTAGCTTCAAACATGGAAGAAATGGTTGCAGCGATTAAAGAAATTACTCAAACTACTAATGAAGCCTCTGCAATGTCTAACGATGCAATGAAAATGGCAAAGTCGACAAATGAAATTATCGGGCAACTTGGTGAGAGTAGCATGGATATTGGTAATGTCATTAAAGTTATTTCTTCTATCGCTCAACAAACAAACTTACTCGCACTAAACGCTACAATTGAAGCTGCTAGAGCCGGTGAAGCAGGTAAAGGGTTCGCTGTTGTTGCTAATGAAGTTAAAGAGCTTGCTAAACAAACAGCAAAGGCCACAGCAGATATTACGAAAAAGATTGAAGCAATTCAGGCTGATTCAAAAAATGCTGTCTCTGCAATTGGTGAAATTTCTGATGCCATTGAAAAAGTAAATGGATATGCTGGAAATATTGCCGCTTCTGTTGAGGAGCAGGCTGCTACAACAAATGAAGTAACGAGAATTGTTACTGAAGCAGCTGAAGGTGTAAAACAAATTAACGAAAATATTACTCAAGTCTCTGAAGCCGCAGCAAATACAGGAAAAGATGCTGCTAATGCTCAAGACTCTTCAAGAAAGTTAGAAGAGATTGCAGAAAAGCTTCGCGGACATATTGAAAAAATAGAGCTCTAATGAAGATAATGGTTGTTGACGATTCTATTGTCTTTCGCTCATCTATCACTCAAGCATTGAATGATGTACAGGGGTACAATGTTTTTAAGGCCTGTAGCAATGGAAAAATTGCTGTCGATTTCTTAAAGCAAAACCCTGATACAGACTTGGTCACGCTAGACATGGAAATGCCTGTGATGGATGGGTTAGAGACGATTAAAGAAATAAGAAAGTTCAATAAAGATGTTATTATTGTTGTTTTTTCGTCAGTAACTAAGTCAGGAGCAGAGAAAACTATTGATGCATTAGCTGCTGGAGCAAATGATTTTGTAACAAAGATCGAAGGGGCAAATACGATAGATCAGTCTTTAGAAGAAATTCGAAAGGAGCTTGTACCGAAAATAGAGGCCCTAAAGATTAAATATCAAAAGAAAACGAATCCTGTAGCCTCAGTAGCCCCCAAGAAAAAAGACATTGTTGAAGTAAGTTGTAATCTCGAGAAAGTAGTATCGGCAATGAGTATTAAACCAAAATTACTTCTTATTGGCTGTAGTACAGGAGGTCCTGATGCTCTTAAAACTATTTTTGATGCAATTGACTTTAAAATAAGTATTCCCGTTCTTATCGTTCAACATATGCCTCCAATGTTTACTCAGAAGTTAGCAGAACTATTGAACAAAAATCCATTTAATGAAATTACTGAAGCGAAGCTTGGTGATCAGATTGGTGCGGGGAAATGTTTGATAGCTCCTGGAGACTATCATATGTTACTAAAGAAAGACGGAACAATTGACTTAAATCAGGCTGAGAAAGTATGCTTTGTACGACCTGCAGTAAATGTTTTGTTTGAATCGGTAGCAAATAATTACAATGAACAAGTGATGACTATTATTTTAACTGGCATGGGAGATGATGGAACAGAAGGACTTAAGAAATTAGATGCAAGAAACCCATATAATTTTATCCAGGATGAAAGCTCATCTGTTGTATGGGGAATGCCTGGGTCAGTTTCAAGAAGTGGAATTAATCATCACGTCTTACCTCTTAAAAAAATGTCTGAACTAATAAAACTTGTATCGGAGAGGATTTAATGTTTTTTGCAAAATATCTGATTGATAACAAGTATATAAATAAAGAGCAGTTTCTTGAATGTGTAAAGATTCATCAAGAGATTGTACCTAGTTTTTTTAGCTCTCTAGTAGAACTTAATTTACTTCATGAAGATGAATTATATGAATTGTGTCAGCAGGTTATAAAAAATAAGTCAACCTTCGTAAGTGAAGTTAGTGAAGACGTGAGAAATATGGTTTATGATTACCAAAAAAATAATCAAAAAAGCATTGCTGAACTTCTATATGAAAATGGACATATTTCTGCTGAGAATTTAAAAGAAGCCGCAAAGAATTACCGCGGTGATTTACCATCTTCTGAAGAAAGTCCAGTCGTTCAAGATTCACCAGATGAAGAATCCGTCATAAATGCAGCTGCCCTAGAGTCTTTAAAAGAACTTCAAGGTGATTCATTTGATATGAGTGAATTTTCAACGACAGAAGGGTCTACAAATGAAGACGACTCAAATAATAAAGAAGTAGAAGTCGTCGTAGAGACTGAAGATAATAATGAATCCTCATCAGAAAATAGTGAGGTGGAATTATCAGCCGCAGCGATAGAATCTCTTAAAGAACTTCAAGGAGACTCATTTGATATGTCTGTTTTAGGAGAAGCATCAAATGAGAAGAAAGAAGAGAAAGTACAAGAGCAGAGAGACAATCTCAGTGAAAAAGAAATTGTACAAGATATAGCTAATCACAAAACAGAAGATGAATGTGATTTTGCACAAGTTTTTAATTTGAAAAAGTATAACAAGATTTTAAAGATTAAAGACATGATCTTGAAAGCTGCACAAAATGATGGAGAAGTATCAAATTACTTAAATTCCTTATATAAAGAGGTTCATATAGTAAAAGGTGCTGCTGCCCTAGATGGAGTTTTGAAACTTTCTAAAATGTTAGATGTTTGGGAACTTATTATTGACTTACTTTTTAAGAAAGATGAGACGTTTCTAAGACCTTGGGCAAATAAGTATATAACCTCTTTAGAAGAGACATTAGATGTGTCATGGAAAATAAGAGAGGGGCTGAATAGTGGTCTTAGTGAAGATGACATTTTTAAACAAGATGAAGTGAAAAGCCAGTATATTACTTGTATTTCTAACTTAAAAAACTCGTTAAAATATATTAAAGAAGGTTAATTATGAATATCTTAGTAGTTGATGACTCTAAAGCAATTTACATGATGGTTTCACAAATGCTTGATGAAGCAGGTCATACATCCGTCTGGGCCGAGAATGGAGCAGATGCTATTGATAAGATAAAATCAAATAAAATCGATGCAATACTCCTTGATTGGAATATGCCTGTTATGACTGGTCCAGAGTTCCTAGAAAAGAATAAAACAGACTCATTTACAGATGCTCCAATTCTGATGATGACTACTGAGAATAAACCAGATCATATTAAAAAAGCTCTCTCTCTTGGAGCCGTTGAATATATTATGAAACCATTTACAAGTGATATTCTTTTTGACAAGTTAGAGCTCGTTTTTGACCTATAAAAAATCTGATCTGATTGAGTTTGCTAATATTGTTGAAGATCTAACGGGTATAACACTTGATCATAATCAAGAATTTCTTATTGAAAAAAGATTAAAAAGCACTTTAGAACTGTTAAGAAAAACTAAAGTAGATAAGACTTTTTTTGATTGTTTAAAAAATAAAAAAGATATCGAATCTAAATTAATCTCGATGTTTACAAATAACGAGACTTCTTTTTTTAGAGATAAACTTCCATTTGATTTTATCGTCAAGAATGTTCAAGAAAGTGAATCTGAGATTTCTATTGCATCTGTTGCGTCTAGTACAGGGCAAGAGCCTCTGAGTATAGTTATTTCACTAAAAGAAGCAGGTGTTACACAATCCAAATTCTCTATTAATGCTTACGATATAGATGAAAAGGCTCTGCATCATCCTTTAGATGTTGGATACCGCCAGTTCGAGTTGAATCGTGGTATAAATGAAGAACTGCAAAGAAAATACTTTGTTGTTCATGATAGAAAGTTCTTTCCCAAAGAAGAAATACTCACAAGTGTTAAGTTTAAACAATTTAACATTTTAAAGGACAATTTTAATTTAGACTTTAATATTATATTCTGCCGAAATCTTCTATTTTATTTTAATGAAGAAAATAAAATGTCTAGTGTTGATAAATTAACAAGGCACCTTACTCCAAATGGCATCTTAGTCCTAGGTAATGGAGAAAAAGTTGTTCATCAATCTCTTGAAGAAAAGAGTTGGAATGGACTAGTGTACTATGTTAAGAAATAACTGTTATTTTGAAAGAGCCATTACTGTTAGAAATGTTTAAAATTTCAAAATCATCTTCTTGCGAGTTTATGGCCTTTTGAACCAAGTCTGGAAGATTTATATTTTGTTTTTTAATGATATTAAGTGTCTCATCAGACAAGAAATCTGTAACTGAATAAAGAGCATTAATAGGTAGCGTGACTTTTGTTTCCTTATCATTCATTTTTTTGATATGTATACATACTTTTCTTGAATCAAAGTGAAGATTATATTTATAATGAGGGGTTTTATTATTAGAATCTAATATCTTAAAGTCACTCTTATAGGACTCAATGACAGGTATAATGAGACTTTGACTACTAATGTTTACATCAAGTTGATCTAAAGACTTATATAGACCAAGAAGAGAACGTGTGAATTTAAAATTTGTTATCCCCCCTGCGGAGCGTAGTATCCACTTCAAGTCTCCAAGAAGAACTGACAGTTTATTGCTTGGATTCCAAGATTTTACAGTTAAGTGACTCGTTAAAAATGGAGCAAGCAAAATTTCCGTAACGACAGGTAGATAGTCTTTTATAAGTTCTAGTGATTTCTTGTCATATCCTAATAGAGAATAGTGATAAATATAATCAATGTTTTCTACAGTTTGTAATTTGTGAATGAAGTAGCAAAGAGCTATCCTGAAATTTAGTGGTAATTTATAAATTTTTCCAAAGTCGATGAGAAATATTTTATTATTACTAACGATAAGATTTGCTGGATTACTGTCTTCTTGAATAACACCATTTTGAAGTGCATTGCGGATAAAGACATCTTTAAGTGCAGTTGAAAACTCATCTTTTAATTCTTGGTTGATGGTTGAATAGTTGATACTTGTATGAGTCGCCTCTATCCATTCGTAACAAATGATTTTCTTTGTGGTATAGCTTTTAAATAATTTAGGAACCTTTAAAATTTCATTATCGTTTAAAAACTTTTTAAATTGGAGATAATTTCTTTCTTCATCAATCAGATTACATTCGAAAATCATGTCTTGAATGAATGATGATGTGAAATTTTCAAGGTTTTCGAATTTCTCAGATTTAAAGATTGAATTTACAGACTTCGTGAGAAAAGAAGATGTGTTAAAATCAGCCTTGATCTTTTCTTCAATATTTTCTCTTAGAACTTTTATTGCAATATATTCATTATGATTTTTAAGTTTTGCCTTGAAGACGTATGCAATGGAGCCTACAAAATATTCTTTAGAAATACTTTTGAGATCATTTTTGAGTTGAGTATTTTGTTCAATGATGTTTAAGCAGTACTTGAGTGTTGCGCTTTTAGACTCAATCATTAAGTTTTCTTCAGAATCCATCATTTGAATGATTTTTTGCGAAGATGCACCTCTAGATTTTAAGATCTTTTGTGTGAATCTCTTCTCATTCTGATTACGATATATAGAATCCAGACTAAAAAACTCAAGC
>NZAF01000175.1 GCA_002686115.1 Halobacteriovorax sp.
AACCCCTCATTTTCATTAAGATCATATTCACAAAAAATTTCTGTCTCTTCAGGATTTTTGTCTCAGTATTTGTCTGGGAAGAAGAATATTTCAGGAGAGAAAATTGAATCTGTTTTTAGAAGTATCGGATTGGATGACGATGAAATCAAATATGGTCTTGCTATTAATGAATATGAAAATCATAAGAATAAAAATGAATTGCCTGAAGATTTAAAGAAATTTATAAAAAGTCAGTATGAAATGGTTGAGTCAGAGGAATTAAGCCCATTTTCTTCTTTAAGCGACTCAAAGTATCACTTTCTTTTGTCAATGTTCATTACTAGCGAGCCGCAAAGTGAAGAAGAGCTGTTTTCCAAAGTGGAAAGAGTAATTCAAGATAAAGATCAATTTCTAGAGATTTTAAAAGATTATGAAAGAGATGGAGTCATACAGATATGCGATGGCGGTATCACGAGAAAGAATATTAATTATATCATTACAGAATCAAATTTGAGAATTATTAAGAATAATTTTGAGGTTTCTAGTTTTATTCATAATGAAATTCTTAAAAATGGCGACTATGACGATAAAAATATATCCAATGCACTGACTGTTAGAATCAGTAAAGAACAAATACCAAATGTGAGAGCTATTACCACTAAATGCTTACATGATCTAATGCGCCTTAATTCTGATAATGTTAATGACACAACTTTTGTTACATATTCCCAAGAGTTTACTATTATTGATTAATAGAAGAGAGGTGAGACCCTCCCTTCTATTAAATTTTATCTAATAATTGTTGTGAAGTACTTACACCTTGCGCTTCTTTTTCATTAAACCTGTTGTTCTTACACGATTGGTGAACTGTTTTAATATTAAGTTTTTCACAACTAGGTTGCACACTCCATGTTGCTTGGAGAGGTGAGCATGTTTGTTCATCAAAACTTGGTCTTGTTGTTGAGCCTCTAAACTAAACAGGTGATTCAAATTTTGGATAATCTGCTTGGTAATATCCACTAACTCTTTCATTCTTTACATCATAATATAAAAAGTTAAGAGCGTTAGAATCATTTACTAGTAAGAAAATTTTTGTTTCTACTCTGAGTTTAAGAGAAGAGAGCATTAAACTAGTAAATAACTTCGTAATTAACTCCTTTATAAATTATTTCTTGTTTAGAAAATACTTATAACGAAGCCAAGTTAGACGTGAAGTGATATTCACTTTCATAATTTAAATATAATAGTTCGAAAAAAATGATAAATATTTTTTAAATTTCTTTTTTAATTGAATCGATAAGTGCTAATCCCTGAGACTTTAAATCATTAATGTCTCTTCTTCCGTTCTTGCGAATGTCTCTAGGAGTCTCATGTGTGAGAGCATTTATATTAAACTTATTAATAAAATAAATTCGAGACATCTTTCTATGTCCATTAGAGGTATGAAAGTTCCCATTTTGATAAGGATCAAATGAAGAGAGTGTATCGATAAAGCTTTGTTGAGTATTATAAAAGTCGTGGCCTTTAAAGTTTCGATCTACGCGGTAGATGAAGTCCTCTGTGAATGAGCCATGCATATCGAGCATTATTAAAGGCTTCGTGTAATTTGAAAGGAAGTGCCCTTGAATGACTCCAATTTCATCTTTAGATTTTCTATAATCAGTATCCCAGACCCTATTTAAGTCTCTGCCATTTGCATTGTATCTCGTTCTACTTTTGGCTCCGTCAGGGTTTACCATTGGATAAAGTACTAATTGATACTCATCTCTAAATTCTTTATTAGTCATAAAGTTATCTAGAAAACCTTCGATGATCCAATTTGCAGTTCCCTCATCTCCATGATGTCTTCCAAACATTAAAATCAACTTCTTGTTTTGATCGATTTTTTTGGGAGCGACATGATAGAGATTTAGACCTCTGACACTTTTTCCAATAATAGAAACTTCATAATTCATTGTTGCAAATTTTTCTTTTTTAGAGTTTAAATAATTTTCTAGTCTTTCATAGCTGTAATATTTTAAGTATCGGTCATTATAACCTTCTGAACTTTCTGTATTCATTTCTACATGTTCTATTTGAATATCATATTCTTGTCGGTCATTAAGATCTTCAACAATATTATGATAAGGTAAGAATCTAGCGTCTTTATTTTCTATTAAGAATTTTAATCTTTCAGGATGTGATTTGATTTCTTTGCCTGTTAATGACATCTCATGGACACAATTTGCATGAGCTTGAAATAAAAACAGTAATGCACATAGAAACTTAGTCATAAAAATCCTTATTTTTTTAGTTGGACTTTTGATTATGACACAATTAATTGACTTTTAAAGAAGATGATTGATTATTTTAGAATATATATTCTGCTTGCACATCAAGCCTATCTTCGGTGCGGCCTTTACGAGCTCTTATTGTGATTTTAATACGTTCTAGAAATGTTCGTGAAATAGAGATGAATATTGCGTCTTCTTCTCCAACAAAGGATGATACATTATATAACTCTTCATCAATATTGTAGACTCCATATTTTAACGCGTAGTCCCCAAGCTGCTTTTTGAATTCAATAGCATTATGATAAGACTTCTTTTTTCCTCTAGTCGTATAGAGTTGAATTTCATCAGCAAAAGGAAAGATGTCCTTAGTTGATACCTCAAGAACAGCTTGAAAAATCACATCATCTTTAAAGTCGGTAAGTGCTAAAGAGGCCTTTAATTTATCAGTAAGTTCCTTTTCGATTGTTGCTCTAACAAACTGGATTCTATCTTCTTTAAATCTTTCTATGACATCAGGTGAAGCGTCTTGATTGACACTTCCATAGGTGAGGGTGAAGCGATCAATAATACCTTTCATATCAACAGCGACTTTCATCCCGTCAATCCAACTGTTCTTATCAAGGTCTAATCCATTTAAAGACTCAACTGGAATAGCTCCTATTTGTATTGATTTATCAATTAAACATTTAACGTCTAAGTAAACCTTTCTAAGATTAAGCTCTAGCCCTTGATCATAATCAACATTGTTTGAACCATAGCGAACACCTGTTTGTAGGTGTGCATTTACTGAAAGGCAACTTTCTTCGCCAAAGTCGTGTTTAAATCGAAATTTGGCACTATATTGTTCTCTTCTTGCACGGTCGCTATCAAAGCGAAATCTAGTCGAGACAGAGCCCTCCATTTCAACAGCATATAATAAGTTTGTACTTAAAAGAGTAAGCACAAGAGAGTTTTTTATAAAGTTTCCTAACGTAATCCTGAAATTCCTCATAATTCCATCATAATGTAAGAGGGGATTTTATATATATTATTGAAATAATTTCATTCTGTGTCTATTTATTTGCCAATGACTTGAAAACCAATATTTTCAAGGTCTTGTGCTGCTTCTTCAGTGATTCCTCGTCTAAAAACAATCATAGGACGATAAGGTAAATCTAGGTATTCAATAAGTTCTACAAGTTCTTTTTGTTGAGTGAAGATGCTCTTTTTTCTTCCACCATAGTCATCATTTAAAGAGTTCTTAGTGATAACTTTCGAGTAATTCTTAACCTCGATAAGAAACTTCTGTCCCTGTTTGCTAGCGACAATATCAATCTCTTTAGATCGCATCCATGAAACTGATCTCTCAATTCTTTCTTCAAGATTATCACCACCACGATCGAAAATAAGAGGGTACCTTTGTCTAAGATTATTGAATGCTTCTGGTGAGATTCCGCGTAGTCTATTTTCTGCATCATTAACTGCTTCAAATAATAATCTATTATGTGTTCTTTCATTTGGAACCAGTTCATCAAGACGATTATCAAAGTGAATTCCAATTCCTTCACTTCCTTCAATTTTCATGAAGACATCTATTTCACCTAGAACGCCGTAGAATTCTTTTTTGTATGGTCTAAAAGTATTCTTATCTCTCTTATTACTTTCATCATATCTTCTACTTAAAAAATCGCGATGTTCACTTTTAAAGCTTCTTAACTTCTCTAGTTGTTTCTCATTATAGTCAATTCCTTCTCTTGCTCTTTGAATGACTTTTGTAATATCTGGATGATGTGCTTTTAGAGAACTAAGCTCTGAGATTACTTTTTTATTTGCAGTCACTAGATATGCTAGAACTTCCTTATTGAGAGGTGTTGTTTGATTTTCAGCTTTATATTCTTTAACAAACCTTTTAATTGATGGGACATAACTAAAGATCTTTTTCATTTTTGCTTCATAACCAGGTAATCTCGCACCATGTGAATTTGGTGATACTTGAATCCTGTTGGTGTAATTAGAATGGCTTCGATAGATATTTGTAACTGCATTCGCACAATTATTGTCACCATTGTCTGAGGGAAGTCGTGAAATATGTTGTGCGCATGAGAATAATAAGAAAAAGAGAATTGTAAAATAAGGCATTAATTTTTGTCCTTCATGATGGCATAGATAGAGAAGAAAGCATGCTTGATGATTTCTTGATGTGATAACTCTTTATGTTGTGCTTTAATTTTTTCGTATATTTTTATGACATTGAAGTTACCTTGTAGTGACTCTTCAATGAGTTCAATTGCAAAGTCTTCACAGACTCTATAAATCATTAATAGGTCTGGAAAGTCTGAACTTATAGTATCGCTGAATCCAATCCCATCTTCTTTACCGTGATGATGTAATATTAAATTTAAAAATTCTATATCTAATTCTTTATTTTGATAAAGAGATTCATATGCTTTTTTAGCATGAGTAAGGACTATTTGTTTTTTGTCATCGCTTAAGTCACTGTGTAGAAGTTTCTCGTTGCTATTAATAAGTGACATCTTGTCATCTAAAAATAAATCACAAAGTATTGTCATCTGAGCAATCGTCTCAATATGCTTATTTGTTCCCCAATTTGAAGAATTGATAACACTCGTTGCGATAGTTGATGTGATAAGTGCCTTTTTATAATATATATCTGATTTATCTAGAAGTGCATTCTTTATGATTGTGCTACTCTCATCTTTTTTAATATTTTCAATAATTGAACTTGATAGGGTATTCACATACTCAAAGTTTTCAGTATCAATACCAAATTCTTCAAAGATATATTTCACTGCTTTAGTGCTCTTGTCTAGAGCGAGAGTTGAATTTTTATCTAAAATGCTAGAGAGAAATATTTCTTTAAGCTGCTCTTCTACTTTTTGATAATCTTTTTTATCAAAGTAAAGTTTATCTTCACCTTTAGTGATGTAGCGCTTTATTGCTTCTTTATCGATATCACTATTTTTTTCGAATCTTTTTATATATTGAGCATTGTTATTATCTTTTTTTAATCTGATAAAAAGATCTGTTGTAATTGAAGGTACTTCTAATAATAAACTTATAGGAATAGAGCTATATTGGCTCATTTCTGTCTTTGATTTTTCTTCTTTGAAAAAACTGATTAGGCTTTTGGTTGCAGATTGTGCAGGAATGAATTCTAAATAATCTGGTAACTTAATATCAGAAAATAATTCGCTATCTTTAAGGTCTTTTACGCCAATATAGAAAACTTTTTTGAATCCATTTGCCTGACTTTTAAAAAGTGAGATTGTTTCATCTTTATCGGTGACAAGATAATTGTCGTGATCAGAATCGATTGATTCTTCAGGTGAAAGAGTGGTTATTTTTAACTCATCTACATTAGAAAATAAAACGTCTAACAAGTTTGCTAGTAAACTATTTTCAATATCTAAGTAGATTGTTCTTTTCAATTTCACCTCTATAAACTTAAGTATCGAGTTAAAGAGGTGTTTCCTCAATTAAAATTGAATTTTCGATAGGAGAGAGAAATAAGTGCCTATAATTATTTTGATTTACAAATTCTATTGATTTTCTTTTTTATGCTCAAATCAATAGAAAAATGACCATCTAAGTAGTCAGATATTTGAAATCCTCTACATTTCATCCATTTTGGTAGGTACATAGGTCCTTCATCAACATTTCTAGATTCTGATAAAAGATTGATAGCGTGCTTTTTATAAAGTTCATCAATGCTTTCTTGATTTATTAGCCCTAGCTTATCAAGAGTATTGGCGACTTCAAATGGCGTCACATATGGGAATTGACCTGGTAGAGGGGTATGATCTTTATCGAGATTATAGACAGTACGGATAAAAATAGTGAAATCAATACTTGGGTATTCATTTTTAATCGTTTCATAAAAATAGATATCCTTTTCGCCATTATCTCCAAAGAGAACCATTTTGGTTGGTCTTTTGTTTTCGATAATTTTTCTTAGTGTTTTAGTTTTATGCTCATCACTAGACAAGTCCTCTCTAAAATAAACTTTATCACCAGGGAAGTTTCCATTTTTTAATAGAGTAGTGTGAGACCACTTCATTATTTTTTTAGGTGCATTGGTCAGGTAAATAATTTCTGCTTCATTATCATCTTGAAGAGATCTCAATAAATCAGACATTCCAAGGAAGCGGTTATTCACTTTAAATGCATTTCTAATAAGGCCCTTAAAATCTCTCACATGCGCTACTTTGACAGTATCGTCAATATCTGACACGACAACGACATTGGCATGAATACCAAAGCTAAGTAGTAAGCTTGCGACTAAAATTAAGTTTCTCATTGTAATCCTCCATGAATCATTACCAAGAATAATGAATAAATGTTAGGACAGCAGCTATTGATTGTAAAAATTTTAGAAAATTGACGAAATTTCACATAAATATAACAAATCTGGGCCGATTTCTGAGTAAAATTATCGAGAAATATCGAGTTGTGTAGAAGATATTCACCCTTTCACTCATACTTTTTAAGAAGTAGAATATATGGATTAAGTTATTAAAAAAACTGGAGTTATAATGTTTCGTTCTCGCAAAGTTTTCTTTCTTTTTTCAGTGATTAGTGCAATCACGTTTGCTCAGAGTTTTAACACTCTCTTAGGTACAAATGAAGTTGAAACGATAATCGGTCCTAAAGTAACCGATTATTTGAAATTACATTACAATAGAATGCCTCTTAATGATGACGTTTCTAAAAAGGCGTTAAAAAAGTTTCTAGAGAAATTAGATTATAATAAGAATTTTCTTCTACAATCTGATGTTAAAAAATTTAGTAAGTATGAATTAAAGTTTGATGACTTTATAAAAAAAGGTACTTATCCAGTTGTCGATTTGGCAATGAAAATTAAAACTGATCGAATCAAAAAAGCAGATGCAGTCAGAGAGAAAATTTTCAAAAAGCAGTTTGATTTTACTAAAGATGAAACATTTGAAAATGATAGAGATAAGAGAAACTTTGTAAAAAGTGAAAAAGACTTTGAAAAGAGATGGCGTAAAGTATTTAAGCAAGCGACACTTTCTAGATATGCTTCAATCATTGAAGATCAAAAGTCTTTAAAAGAGGATATCGAAAAGAAAAAGAACGAAAAAAAGAGTGGAAAGAAAACTGCGAAGAAAGAAAAAAAATCTAAGAAAAAAGAAGAGGTCTTAACAGATAAGCAAATGCTTAAAAAAGCTCATGAAGCAATATCTAAAAATTATAAAAGATACTTTGAAAGAGAATTGCAAGAGGATAGAATGGCATATATCTCATACTTTATAAATTCTATCACTGAAATTTATGACCCACATACATCTTACCTTGCTCCAAAGAAAAGAGAAGATTTTAATATTGATATGTCTGGAAGTCTTCAAGGGATTGGAGCAATTCTTTCTGAAGACGAAGGTTATATTAAAGTTGTAAAGATTGTTCCAGGTGGACCAGCATGGAGAGGGAAAGAATTAGAAGCTGAGGATGTGATTCTTTCAGTTTCAGAAAAAGATGGTGATCCAGTAGATCTCGTTGGAATGAGAGTAGACAATGCCGTAAGGTATATCAGAGGGCCAAAGGGAAAGACAGTTAAGCTATATGTTAAAAAAGGTGATGGATCTAGAAAGACAATTGCTATTGTTAGAGATGTTGTAAAGATCGGTGAGTCATTTACAAAGTCATCAGTTCTTGAAAAGAAAAATCTAGATATGAAAATCGGCTACATTAATGTTCCTAAGTTTTACCGTGAATTCGGGGGATCTGTTAACTGTACTGACGATGTTGTTCAAGAGCTTAGAAGACTTAAGAAGACAAATGTTGATGGAGTTATTCTTGATTTAAGAAATAATGGTGGTGGTGCTCTTGAAGATGCTATCTATATGTCAGGTCTCTTTATTGAGAAGGGACCAATTGTTCAAGTGAAAGATTATTCAGGTAGTGTGCAAGTATTACCAGATAGAGATCCGACTGTAGAATATGATGGACCATTAATTGTTATGACAAATAGATTCTCTGCTTCAGCTTCTGAGATTTTAGCAGCTGCTCTACAGGATTATGGAAGAGCCGTTATTGTGGGAGCTCAAAACTCACATGGTAAGGGTACGGTTCAAGTTTATAAAGACTTCGATAGAGAAGGGCTTACTTCAATTATGAATTTAGGACTTGGAGCAATTAAGTATACAAACCAGATGTTTTATAGAATTAATGGTGGATCAACTCAGCATAAAGGTGTTGTTCCAGATATTATTCTTCCCGATCAATTTAGCTACTTAGAAAATAGAGAAAGTGATCTCGATTATTCTTTAAAATGGGATAAGGTTTATCCTCTAAATTATAAGAAGTGGGAAGGTAAGAAGAAACTTGATTACCAGGCACTTAGACTTAGAAGTGGAAAGAGAGTTAGTGAGAATAAGAGATATAAGAAGATTAATGAAAATATTAATTATCTCTTAGAGAGAAAGAAAGACACGGTTGCTAGTTTAAATCTTGAAAAGTGGCTTAAGGAGAATGAAGAGGCCAAAAAGATTTCTGAAAAGTATAAAGAAACTGAAGAGAATGAAAATTTAAAAGTTTCAAACTTTGAAGCATCTTTAAAGTCTCATGAAACTGTTAAGCCTGGTGAAGAGAAACAGTGGAAAGAAGAGTTTAAGCAGCGAAAAGAAGAGTGGGTAACTAGTCTTAGAAAAGATGTTGAGCTTGAAGAGGCGATGTATATCATGGCCGATATTATTGAGCAGACTACGAAGAAGGTTGTTTATGCTCCAGTTCAAAAAAAGGCCATGAAGTAATGAATGAAATCATTGATATGAGTGAGATGAATGAACTCCTGTCTATACTTGAACAGATGGAAGATGAGGAGCTTGCGGCTAAGCTTTTAAAAGAGCTCAATGATAAGACGAAAGAGCTTGGTGGGCTCATTATGAATCGTGACCCAAATCTTCAGCATGGGGAGTGGAAGGCGAAGAGTGATGAGGCGAAGAAAGCAGTTGATGATGTAGTTCGGCGAATTCAAGGATTTAAGAAATAGATTGTTTAAGTAAGGCTCCCGAAAGGGAGCCTTTTTTTATGTCTTAAATGTCTTCTTAAATGTATCCGTTTACTTTTTGCGACCATGTGAGTCGCAAAAAGTAAACGGATACCTATAAGCCCTCTATAGGTTTAAGCCATAAGTCTACTAAATATCTTTTGTTTTGTGCTCTAAGCTGGTCGATGCTAGGAGTTCGGTACTTCGCCTTGCGGCTCGTCCTCTAATAATCATCATTTCAGAAGTAGGGCATACACTGCGCATCTAAAACAGCTTTGCTGTTTTGACGCGCGTGTTAATCAACAATGAGTTGTTTTTGTAGGAAGTCGTTTTGTGAGCGGACTGATTTCTTTGCTTCAGACTCTGTGATGAGATCCTTTTTAAATAATTTATAAACATGTTGATCAAAACTTTGGCATTTGATTCCAAGGTCGTTTGTCCCGCCTTTTTCAATAATGTTATAAATTCTCTCTAGCGCTTCTTCACCTCTGATACATTCTTTTATTCCCGGAGATGTCACCATGATCTCCTGAGCAATGATAATACCCGTTTTAGATTTTTTTGATTTAAGCATTCTTTGAGAGATCGTTGCAAATAGAGAGTCTGCTAGCCTCTTACGTACATCATCTTGTTCATCTGGACTAAACATTGAAAGGATTCTTCCAATTGTAGCGATAACATCTGTCGTATGTAAAGTTGCCAGAACTAGGTGACCTGTTTCAGACGCCTTTAGTGCCGTAGAAATTGACTCAGCATCTCTGAGTTCTCCAAGTAGAATGACATCAGGATCTTGCCTAAGGGCAGCTTTTAGCCCTGTTTGATAACTGTCTGTATCAGTACCAACTTCTCTTTGTGAAATTCTTGAGTTTTTTTGAGGATGGATAAATTCAATAGGGTCCTCAATAGTTACAATGTGCTTTGATTCTTTACTGTTAATATAGTCAATCATTGCCGCCAATGTTGTACTCTTTCCAGATCCTGTTGCTCCGGTTACTAGGACTAGGCCTCTTTTTCTAAGCGCAATACTTTTAACACTTGAACTTAGGTTAAGCTCGTCAATAGAATAAATTTTCATATTAACAATTCTGATAATGATAGCAGCTTTACCGTTGTAGCGATAGAAGTTATATCTGAGTCTACAAAGCCCTTCTATTTCGAAAACTCCGTCTAAGTCAGTGATTTCATCTATTCTATCGAAGTCTTCAGTTTTTAGAATAACCTTACATAAGTTTAAAATATCTTCAGTTGTGAGATCTTTATTTGATTTTACGGGAACTAGGCCACCTCTAATTCTTAATGCCGGAGTTTCTCCTTCTCTAATATGAACGTCACTTGCATTATTTTGCATGGCCACTTCAATCAGTGCTCTCAGGTGTTTTAAATCGAAACTCATAATATACTCTCATATGGATGACCACTTTTCAACTAAAAAAATTACCTACTTTTAAAAACTTATGAGTATCTTGAACTTTCAACCTCATATTCGCGTGCT
>NZAF01000176.1 GCA_002686115.1 Halobacteriovorax sp.
CTACATTCGATAGCAGTTGAAGTTGAGTTAAATCAGAAGTCATCACGAAGACTTACTGAAAAGTTTGTGAAGTACTCGAATTGTAAGTTCTATAATTATATTCTTTATGTGTTTAACAAGGAGTCAGTCTTTAACTCGTATAACAAGCTTTTGAAGTCCTTCGACGATGAAGTACAAAAGAAAATTATTCTATGCCTAGATGAAAATTTATCAGAAGAATCATTTAAACCTATGCAGAGTCAGTACTACTATCTGGGCAAGGAGTTGAGTTTTGAAGATCTTTTTGAGTAGGTTTACAAGCGTTATTTTATAAGTTTACGGATGATTGATACCCACCTTCGCCCCATAGATAAAAGTCTAGTTGAATCAGCTAGTTATAAAACGCGATTATTGACCACCCCCTCTCCACGAGTTACGAGGATGTGGTCAATAATAGCTAATAATAGTGGTTCAAAGATTTAATTATGGGGCGAAGGTGGAAAAAAAAAGAAATTAGGAGAAGAAGAAAATGAATGAAGAAATAAAAAATAAAGATGTGGTAGTAAAGAAAAAAAGAGGAAGAAGGCCAAAAGATACAAAGGTCGAGTATGAGTTAAATATGGAACAAACTAAGTTTTTTGTGGATTTAAGTAAGGAAAAAGATGATCTGAAGAAGATTCAAGAATTACTTATTGAGTCAAATGAAAAAAATCATGGAAGAGAGGTTTTGTTTAAGGATATAGCTCTTTATGCAATTAGTAAGCTTACTAAAAAGGACATTGAGAAGATTCAGGAAAACTCATTAACAGAGATGGAAAAAGTAGAGAGAAGCCTAGAAGAGTATAACCAAAAGAATGGAACGAAATTAAACCTAGGTGAGTATTTATTAAAGAAGCTAAATTTAAACTAGTGGAGAAAAGATGCAAGAGATAAAAGAATATGAAATATTTATGGGAAGACTTGGGAATGAACCAGAGCTGAAATATACGGCGAACCAAAAAGCTCTTTGTGAGTTATCAGTTGCTGTAGATGGTGGTGCTTCTGTTAATACGATATGGCGAAAAGTAATTGTCTGGGGGAAGCAGGCCGAAAAATGTCCTCTGTATCTTAAGAAAGGATATAAGGTTTTCATCGAGGGAATAGAGGAAGTAAAGGAATACACAAATAGCAAAGGAGAGCATAAGTCATATAAACTAGTTGTAGCCAATTTAGTTGGCTTTCCAAGCTTGTAATGAGTTTTCTTAAAGGGGAATTTTTGCTATGATGACAAGACAAAAGATGCTTCAGATTGAGGCATTAAATAACCGATTAGGTATGCTCTTTGAAAAATTGAATAATGGTGAGTGGATAGACGAGATTAGACTTTCTACGAAGGAGGCGGCAGCAGTTTTAGGAATATCTCCTAATGCCCTTCGTATAAAAGTCCACCGAGGACAGATTGAGGCTGAAAAGCTTGGTAATGAATTAAGATTCAGGCTTTCAAGTCTTTGTAGTGCCTTCATTAAATTGGAGGTATAATATGGTGATTCACAAGTACAAAATTGATGACAGAGACTTTTACAAAGTCCATGTTAAAGACCGGACAAGATTTGGTGTTCAAATCAACAGAACAAGAAGTGGTATTACTTCTGAGGCAAAAGCAAAAAGAGTTGAACTTAATCTTAGAATGGAGCTAAAGGCAATAAAAGAGAGACGCTCTTCTTATGTCTGGGAGGATTGGTTAACGGAATGTCTTGATCGTATGAGTTTAGAGTTTAAAAATTCTACCGTAATTAATTACGAAAAGAATCTGAATAAATGGGTCACTCCACACTTCAAGGGGTGGAGATTAGAAGATGTTAAGAAAAGAGATATCCATGATATCATTTTCAAAAAGACTACAAATGTGTCAGACAATACTCGCGAAACCTTGTTGAAACAAATTAGAAGAGTCTTTAATATTGCAATTGATGATCAGCTGATTACTTTTAATCCTGCTAAGGGAATAAAAGTAAAAGTGGCAAAAGTAAAAAAGAAGTGCCTGAATAGTGAGGAAGTTAAAATTCTTTTAACTGAGGCGTTTCGCATCGATCATCCTTTTCGATATATTTGGGCCGTTGCATTGATGACTGGACTTCGTTCTGGTGAATTATATGCTTTAAAATGGTCAGATGTTGATTTGGAGAATAGTTATATTTCTATCAATCAAAGTTGGACTTCCAAGAATGGTTTTGGCCCTACTAAGAATTATGATAATAGGAGTGTTCCTATTTCTAGTGAACTTTCTTTACTTTTGAAAAGAGTAAAGCTTTCTTCAAGCGTAAATGAGGAGTATGTATTACCTCGACTTAAGTCTTGGCGATTTGGGGAACAAGCTTCAATTCTTAGGGAGTTTTGTAAAGACATTGGTATAACGGAAATAGCTTTTCACGACTTACGTGCAACTTTTATAACTCAGATGCTTATAAAAGATGTACCTGTTGCAAAGGTCATGAAGATAGTAGGTCATTCAAATATCAAAACTACTATGGTCTACTTAAGACTTATTGCTAAAGATGTTGAGGGAGCTACGGAGGCCCTTGATATAAAGATACCTGACTTTAACTATTCTAATAACATTTTAAACTTTGAATAGACTTTATTGGGGGACAAGTTCCCCCAATTTTGGGTCCAGAAGTATCAAAAGAGTTGTTGAAAAACTCTACAAAATCGATAGTTTATCTTTTCACCATGGATGACTTGATAAAAAAGGAGTTGTGGTGTACAATGTACACGTGAAGCGTTTCAATTGGAATGAAGAGAAGAACAGAAAATTAAAAGAAGAAAGAGGCCTTTCTTTTGAAGATGTCGTTGATTGCTTCACTAATGGAAACTTCTATGGTGTTTATGAAAACCCAAGTGGCAATTTTCCTCATCAAGAAGTTTTTCTAGTTTGTATAAAGGACTATCCTTGCATTGTTCCTTTTATTGAGGATAACGAGGAAGTGTTTTTAAAAACGATTATACCTGATAGACGGTTTAAAAAGTTTATTGAGGAGAAAAAATGAAAGAAGGCAATTTAACTTCAGAAGAAAAGAAACTGGCAGATGACTTTGCTAATGGAAAATTTCTTAAAAAGAAAGACTCTAGAGATTTTGGAAAAATAGCGAAATCGACTAAAGGGTCTAGGATAAATTTAAGACTACAGGAAGATGTTCTTACTTTTTTTCAAAAAGAAGCGGATAAGCAGGGAATTCCCTATCAAACACTTATAAATAGTGCATTGTTTAAAGTTGCGAGCGGTCAGCTAGTAGAGTCAGACATAGCAGATCTTGCCAAAGAGCTGTCTGATATAAAAAATCAAATATCGAGAATAGAACTTAAGAAAGAAGCTTAAACTTATCTAGTATGGAAGTCAGATCCAATAAATTAACGACAGGTAAAATTTTAAAGTCTTTTAGAAATAGATTTGGCCTAAGTCAAAAAGAGGTTGCGTCTGCTATGGAAATTTCTGTACCCAATCTTTCTGCACTTGAAAATGATAGACGTAAAATTGGGGCTGATTTAGCAGGAAGATTTGCAGTTATTTATGGGGTTAGGGTTGAAAGACTTCTTTTTCCAAATGGACTTAAAGCCATTAAAGGCTATAAAAAACTTCTAAATATAAAGACAAAATTAAAAAAATTAGACTAGGGTTGGATTAGGTTTATACCCTATCTAAAAGACCAAGAATACAGAGTGTTAGCGTTTTTTTCATCTCCCGCTCCATGTACAAATCATGACTATTTACGAAACTTGTTGGCAAGACCTTTAAGTCCGGCGAGATGCTCATCATTAAAACAGTCCTTTGGGACTATTTTAACGCTGGCACAAAGTTCGAATCTGGTCTCCCGCTCTTCTAAATTTAGATATTTACTTTGATTTTTAGGAAAAAATTACAGTTTATGAGGTAGAGACTAATAAATTGAGCTTTGTAGGGCTATAGTTCTGGGTAAGGAGTGTTATTTGTATAAACGAGATATCCTAGATTATGAACTTCTCTCATATAAAGTGATTCAAGCGCTTAGGGGAGAGAGGACTCAAAATGAAATGTCTAAGCTTCTTGGCTTTAGCTACAATCAATATGCTAAGTACGAGTCAGGACAAAAGATTTTTCGAGTGAGTGAGTTTTTTTATGCTCTTGAAGTATTGGAGCTTGATTTTTCGCGCTTTCTTAAAGACTTTCTTGGTGTTGAATATAAACGTGGATTTGGTGAAGAAAATTTCAGCAAAGTCCTGACAAAGAATATCATTGAACACTTACTCCCTCTTAGTGAGACAAAGATAATGAGCCTTTTAGAAGTTTCTAAGTCTAGGGCATGGAGACTTAAAAATGGTAGTAGTGAGCTAACTTTTCATGAATTTTTAAAGCTCATTGATTTAGAGGCGGATTCTCTTTTTTCATTCTTGTCTTTATTCTTTAGTGCTGAAGAGATTCATGGAATAGGAGTTCCAGAGTCAAAAAGCTATGACCTATTTGATCTCTATCAAAAATATCCGCAGTCATTTTATATTCTTTGTATGTGTTATTTAGATTCAGTTGTAGAACTTCCTTTAAGTGATCAAAGAGAGAAACTTAAATCTTTAACTAAGTTAGATGATGACCTTTTTGAAGAACTTTTTGATTTCTTATTAGAAAATGACTTTCTGATCTCTAATGGATCTCATTATGAAGCAAATAGTTTTAAGTATGAGATTGGTGATGGAGAGAGGTCTAAGAAGATTAAGAATCAAATTTGGTTTATCGTACTACAAAAGTATATTGAAAAGTTTTCTAATAACCCCATTCCTGATGACCTAAATAAGGGGAACTTTAAAGTCGCTCCTATGAGTGAAGAGGGGATTAGAAAAGTGAATGATATTCTCACAAAGACTTATCAGGAAATTACAAAAGTCATTGATGAAGATCTAAATGAACCTAAAAAAGAATTACTCTACTTTGGACAATTTCTCTTCAAGCACAGGTAAATTCTCGCTCTCTCTTAATATGGCCTTGATTCCAGCAACAGTGATTTTCTCATCTAATTTACCTTCCTTATAAAGAAGCGTCAGATGATGACGAAGATCTTCTTTTCTCTCTTTTAGTTTGATTTTCTTTTTAATAAGCCATCTTGTTAAAATCGTTAAAGGATTAAAGTTTGTAAATGGTCTATAGGTGTAGGTGAATTTATTAAGATAAGCATCAAAATTTAAGACATGAGGAATAGCTTTTAACTGACCTCTTTTTAAGACTAACTTCACGAAGCTTGTTCCCATTAAGCCTGCAGCGAAGTTCATACTCATTTTTACAGATGGAAGATCTTTTTTAAAGAGATCAACACTCTTATGAGAGACTAGGTAATGACGAGTGTAGCCCTTTGGTCCAGCTCCAACGATAAAACGAATAATATTTTCAAAGAATATTTCATAGTAATACATGTACTTTGAAACAAGATCGTCACCAAAGCTATTTATAATAGACTCATTAATATCTAACATACCAAAGTAATCATCAAAACTAGGTGAATCTTTATCAAAATACATAAGAGTTGCACCAAATCCTAGAGGAGCAGCCGAAAGGCTAGGGATATTTTTCTTTCGACAGGCCTTGAATACTTCACGTCTTATATCAAGAGCAAAAATATCTAAGCAATCAATATAAACATCAACACCTTCTAAGAATTCATCAATATTTTCAACAGTAATCCCTTTTGGAAAACCTTTAACCTCTATATTTGGATTAATATCTAATAAAATCTTTTTAGATGTTTCTAAT
This sequence comes from Halobacteriovorax sp., assembly GCA_002686115.1. Taxonomy (GTDB): domain Bacteria; phylum Bdellovibrionota; class Bacteriovoracia; order Bacteriovoracales; family Bacteriovoracaceae; genus Halobacteriovorax_A. Next base: position 5,732 of record NZAF01000176.1, read on the forward strand.
TTGGTTTTTCCAATACTCGAAACAGTCGCTCCAGATTGGCGATTAAAATTACCAAGATCAAAAGTATCTAGGTCCGCCATATGAAACTTAGTCACTCCAAGTCTTGCAAGAGTCTCAAGGTGATCACCTCCAACTCCACCAAGTCCTCCAACAGCGATCTTTATCTCTTTGATTTTTGACTGTTCATCCTTTGATATCCAGCCTAGGTTCTTTCTTGTTGCTTCTGAGTAATTGTATAAACTATTCATGGATTAATTATAGTGCATCTGAATACTAGGTTGATAGGGGGAAAACTTTTGAATGAATGATTATAGCTGAATGAAAAAAAATAAATTCATATTTAGGTAAAAGTCATAGACGATGAGCTTCAGTTCAGTATAAAAAAAATTCATACTGTCTAAACTTTTAAGCCTATGAATTTAAAGGTCTTTTCGGGGGCTAACAAATCTCTGACCAAAGAGGATATAAAGTTTGATATGTTAAGTAAAAAGTTTAAGAAAGGGATAATAAGTGGATATACACACTGTTTACATGATTTTGGGTTTTGTTTTAGCTAGTTATGCCATCGTTGGAAATGATGCCATTCAAACATTAGGAACCTTCTTAGAATCTAATTCAAAAAGATCTTGGGTTACTCTATGGGCCTTTGCTGGCTCCATTATGTCAATTGTACTTGTTTATGGTTGGTACACAAATGGTGGTGATGTTTCATATGGGCGCTTAGGAAGAATTCCTTCTTTAGAAGTTATAGAGTGGTATCACGTGGCGCCGACACTTCTTCTACTTGTGCTTACTCGATTTGGTATTCCTGTGAGTACGACATTTCTTGTGCTTTCTGTTTTTGCATCTTCAACAGTTCTAGGAAAAGTTATTATAAAGTCCCTTGTTGGATATGCTGTTGCTTTTGCAGCAGCAATTTTTCTTTGGTCTTTAATTTCAAAAATAATAGAGAACAAATTTATTAAATCTCGTGAGGCCGGAGAAGTTGTTACTAAAAAAAGATGGATTGCAGCTCAATGGATTGCTACGGGCTTTTTATGGTCTCAGTGGCTTATTCAGGACTTTGCAAATATTTATGTTTATTTACCAAGACAACTCAGTTTAACAAGCCTTCTATTGTCACTGGCCTTGATGCTTGCAATGCTAGCTCTTATTTTTAAGTCTCGTGGCGGGCAGATACAAAAGATTGTTAGAACAAAAACAAATACTGCAGATATTCGTTCTGCAACGATTATTGACTTTATCTATGCAGGAGTTCTTTTTCTATTTAAAGAAGTGAACAACCTTCCAATGAGTACAACTTGGGTTTTTCTAGGTGTCCTTGCAGGTAGAGAATTTGCTATTAATCATCGATTACAATTAAATAGTATGAAAAGTACTTCAGTAATGGCATCAAAGGATTTAGGAAAAGCATTTGCAGGTTTAGCAATCAGTCTTATTCTGATTCTTGGAATTAAACATATGGTGAGTTCACCGAAAAAGGTTGTTAGCGAAAAGGTTAGTGTTGAAAAGGTTGTGAGTAAGATTTAATACCTTTTTAACTATCTTGAATCTTCATTAAGAGGGCTTCATAATTTGGTTTAAAATCAGGAAAGACCTTGATTGCGCTAAATATGATATCTTCAAGAGCGTCTTTGCTTCGGCCAATTTCAATACCAGTAATGATCAGAGTGTAGTATAGAAAGTGACTGTGAAACTTTCTGTTAAACAATTCCATTCCCTTTTGAAAGTTTTCTGCATGAGCTCTTGCTGGATAGTAAGCTTTGTATTCTAGAAGATCGATATCTTTTTCTTCACTAAAATTTGAAAAATATTTAGAAAAGAGGTCTTGTGCATTCTCTTTGTAATCAGAAGTTTTAATGAAAATATCGATAGCATTATTAAATACAGAATATTCTTTTGCACCAGAAAGTCTAACAGAATCTTTTATGATCTCACATGCTCTTTGAGGATCTTCATTCATGATCTCTTTAGCGGATTCTTGCATAATTGTAATGAGAGAAGTCTTATCTTCTTTTGGTAGCAGATCATCTTCAATGAACTTCAAGCTCAGTTCTATCGAATCATTATAATGCCCACAATGATTAAGTATCTTACAAAAAGACACAGCATTTTCCGGGACACATTCATAATGTTCAAGAAAGGTTTTTAGCGACTGACTGGCTTTATCATATTCTTTATTCTCACAATTCATGACTATGCTATTGTGAAGTGACTCATAATGAAGAGGGTCTGCTTCAAGTACAAGATCATACGCATGAAGAGCTTTATCGAATTGATTATCTCTATAGTAAGCGAGAGCAATTAGTTTTAAATTTTGGGTGCTCTCAATTTTTCCATCTAGTGAGGCAAGCATCTCAAGGGCCTTATCTATTTGAAAGTCATCAATAAGTGAGCGAACTTGGTAGATTAGTTTATCAGTCTCTCCAAGTTGTAACTTTTTAATAAACAGGGCCTGGAGACCGTTGGCATAACCTTGAAGACTCTGTTGACCTTTAAATACTTCATCATAACCATGCTCAAAACGATACGACTTCATATAACTTGCATCGCGATCTGTAAGAGTAATAAAAAGATTCTCAATATGATCGGGATAATTTTCTCTATGTAATTTTAATAAGTCTTTTGCAGTATTTTTCTCATCGATTACAAAAGAAGAGATAATGATAGCTGGCTGATTTGAGTTTAGGCACTCTCTAGCTAGCGCGAAAGTATCTGCTACTGTAATTTGGGCAAGTGGAAAATTAAACATCGTCAGAACCTTTTTTAAGTTCGTTCTGAGTGTCTTATTAGTGGTGACAATAAGGACGTGCCCACCACCAAATCTTGCACTTATCAGCTTTAATAGCTTTTCATTAATTTGAATGCTTGATTCATCATTCACTAAGTCTTACCTCTGAATACTTGTTCTTTTTCATCATTCTAATAGATTTACTCTTTATAATGCGTCTGTAAACATAGGTAATCTTTGACGTTTTGTAAGTTGCTGATATCGTTGAGTTGTTTAATCCAAAATTTGAGAAGTTTTACTTTCTTTAATAACTAAATGAAATTTAATTTCTTGAAAAACTGACAAGCTTGCATGGCATCAGGCCAATGTGACCTTTCCAGATGAAAAATCCTGAATGTATCTTGGGATGAGCCAGCCAGGAAGTAATTGTCTAAGCTCCTTCATAATTTTAAGCCCTTCTTCGATATTCAAATCAAAATGCATAGCTCCCTTCACTTTGTCAGGATGATGCAAATAGTATGGGCTAATACCTAAAGAATCTAATTTTTGAAATAAATCTTTTAAGATGAAGGCATCATTATTAACACCCTTTAAAAGAACACTTTGTGAAAGCATTTTTATGGGGGATAGCTTTTGAACGGCCTTAATTGATTCGTCACTAAGTTCACTTACATGATTAATATGTACAACTAGAATGATTTTAAAATCAGAGACAAAGGACGAAAGTATTTCAATAAGCTTATCATCAATACGCCTTGGCATTGAAATTGGTGAGCGTGAATGAAAACGGACATATTTAATATTTTTAAACTTCTTTATCAGATGAAGAATTTCTTCAATCTTTTCATTACTTATCATGAGAGGGTCACCACCGGAGAGTATCACTTCGTTAAGAGCTGAGTTTTCTTGTAGATACTTTTCTAAAACTCCAAGTCTACCTTTTAAGTAGTCTTCATGATCACTAAGTTCATTTTTTCTAAAGCAATATCTACATATAACGGGGCAATTTGTTGTTGGAAAAAACAATATTCTATTTTGGTAACGATGTACGATACCTTGGTGCTTTGAGTTCTCTTGATCGCCAATGGGATCTTCTTGGCCTCTACTTTGAATAGAGGTTATTTCTTCTTTCGTTGGTAGAAATTGACTTCGTAGAACTTGATTGTCGCTGTCTTTTATCTCTTTTGCTAGGTGAAGAGGTATATTAATATCAAAAGGAAAATCTTTAGGAAGATTCATCGAGAAGTATTCATTGACTTCATCTACAGTTTTAAGCCTTTCTTTGAAATGAGTTTTCCAAGAATCATTCTTCATGATTTTCTTGAACTTCCTGATTTTTTTCTAACTCTTTGAGCTCTTTTTCATGATGATACTTTGCCCAAGCTGCACAACCTCTGATTAAAAGAGCACCATAAAGAGCAACTCCTAGGAAGTGATAAAGGGCATGTGTCGTTGATAGTCGACCTGTATTTTGAAGTAACCAGTAAATCCACCACAAAAGAAGTATATGAATAACAAAAATGACTGCTTGTTGAATGCGATATGAAATACTTTTTTTCATGATTGTTCGCCTTGATCATACTCTTTATTAGCAGTCTCTCTAAAGTCTGCAATCTTTGTCAGCTTAAAGGATTTATATAAGTCAGATGTTAAGCAATGAGCATAAAGAACATTTCCCTCTGGTAGAGGTAGAAAACTAAGTGGGCGAATCGGTCTATACTGACCTTTCATAGAGCCACCACGATATTTAATATCAACAACTTTTTGCTCATCAACATACTCTTTTAATCCCTCGATTTTTTTTGGTAGAAGCATTTCTTTGTTAGCAAAATCTTTTAAGTTAAAGAGATATCCCTTTTTTAGATGCCTCTCACCCGTGAGTTCTGCAAGAGATCTTGCAAAAACTTTTATGGTCGCAACAGAGTCATCTAGAGCTCTATGATGATTTTCTAAGCTAATTTCTAAAAACTCACAAAGAGTACTTAATTTATGATTCTCTGATTTTATGACCTGTCTTGCTAATTTACATGAGCAATAAATCTCAGAAAAGAAGATTTCAAGTTTCTTATGGTGCATGTAGTTAACTAGAAAACCCACATCAAACTTTGCATTATGAGCTACCAGAGAGTGTCCTCTAATAAAGTCTAAGAATTGAGGAATGACGATTTTGGCACTGTCTGCGTCTTTAACGGCCTCATTGGTGATTCCATGAATCTTGATTGTTTTATCTGGAATGGTGATATTTGGTTTTATGAGCTCGCTAAAAAATTCTACTTTATGCCCGTGGACCTTGATGCCTGCAATCTCAATTATCTCGTGCATCAGCGGAGAGAGGCCAGTAGTCTCTACGTCAAAGCAGACGATTCCTTTAGGAAAGAATTTGTTTAATTGTTTAATATCTTGTTGCGATAAGTCAAAACTTGAGATATCGGTGCTCGAGTAATTTATTTTGGTCACCTTATAATTATTGTAATTTCTTCTAAACTCCTTAAATCTTTGACGTTGTGTCATGCCAAATTTAAGAAGCTTATGTATGTTAACACTTCAATTTAGTAGGGTTTTTATCTACTTCTCTCCTTAAGGTCAAGGGGAGCTTTGAATTTTAAAAATAATGAGGTTATACAGTGAAAAAATTTGATGTTGTAGTCATCGGTTCTGGTCCAGGCGGGTACATTGCGGCCATTAGAGCAAGCCAACTAGGAAAGAAAACAGCGATTGTTGAAGCGGATAAAATGGGTGGAGTTTGTCTTAATAAAGGATGTATTCCGACAAAGGCCGTTTTAAAATCAGCACACTCTGTTCATGAAATAAATGATTTTAAAGATCTTGGAATTAATGTCGAGTTAAAAGGTTTAGATGGAAGTCAAGCCGTTAAAAGAGCAAAGGGAATCAGTGATAAGATTTCTAAAGGTGTCTCTTTTTTAATGAAGAAAAATAAGATTGAAGTTTTTGAAGGTTATGCAAAACTTCGTTCAAAGACTCAGATAGAAGTGAAGTCTAATAGAGGTCACACTGAAACGATTGAAGCGACAAATATCATAATTGCTACAGGTGCAAGTTACAGAACTTTCCCTGGTCTTGAGCACGATGGAAAGAGACTCATTGGTGCTTGGGAAGCGATTAAAATGGAAGAGCTTCCTAAGAGTATTGGTATTATTGGAGCCGGAGCTATTGGTGTAGAGTTTGCTTATTTTTGGAATGCTTTTGGTGTTGATGTACATATCTTTGAGTTACAGAAAAACCTTCTTCCAATTGAAGATACAGATTCTTCAAAGGAAATTGAAAAAGCATATAAGAAATACGGCATTAAACTCTCACTTGGAGTTGAAAAAGTTTCAGCAAAGAATAACGGTAAAGACATCACAATTACTGCAGTAGAAAAAGGTAAGCCTGTTGATTATAAATTTGAGATGGGACTCATTGCTGTAGGAATGACTGGTAATATTGATAATATAGGTCTTGAAACTGCAGGTATTAAAACAGACCGTGGTTTTATTGCAGTTAATGAGATGTATCAAACTAACGTTTCTAATATCTATGCAATTGGTGATGTTGCTGGACCACCTCTTTTAGCACACGCAGCTTCTCATGAGGGTGTTGTCGCAGCAGAACATCTTGCAGGTGAGCATCCTCATAAAATTGATAAGATGAATATTCCTGGTTGTACTTATTGTCAGCCACAAGTTGCCTCTGTTGGTTACACAGAAAGAGCACTTAAAGAAAAGGGAATTAAGTATAGTGTCGGTAAACTTCCATTCCAAGCAAATGGTAAGGCGGTTGCTTCAAATGAAACTGCTGGCTTTGTGAAAACTCTCATGGGTGAAGATGGAGATATGCTAGGTGCTCATATTGTGGGAACCAATGCAACTGAACTCATTCATGAATTTGTTCTATTTAGACAAATGGAGGGAATTGATGAAGAGATTTTTGCAACTGTGCATCCACACCCAACTCTTGGTGAGTTTTTAGCAGAGTCGGTAATGAACGCGAAAGGTAGAAGTCTAAACTTCTAAAAAATAAGATAATTAAATAGTTTATAGGAGATATATAATGAGACACGAAATCGTCATGCCACAAATGGGAGAGTCTATTACTAACGGGACTATTACTAAATGGCATAAGAGTGTTGGTGATACCATTGCACTTGATGAAATTCTTTTAGAGATTTCTACTGATAAAGTTGAATCTGAAATTCCTTCGCCAATTGAGGGGAAAGTTGTTGAGCTTCATGCAGAAGAAGGTGATACTATTGATGTTGGTATCCTGATCGCAGTTATTGATGATGACGCCAATGCTGAGGTTTCTGGATCAACTGGAGCTTCAAATGCATCAGCTCCAAAAGAATCAAATGAAGCACCTGCTTCAAGTGCTGGATCTAATGCTAATTCGAATCTACAAGATATTATTATGCCACAAATGGGTGAGTCTATTACAAATGGAACAATTACTAAATGGCATAAAGCTCCAGGTGATATGGTTGAGATTGATGAAATTCTTCTTGATATTTCAACTGATAAAGTTGAGTCAGAAATTCCTTCACCTGTATCAGGAAGACTTGAAGAAGTTCTTTTTGAAGAGGGTGAGACTGTTGATGTTGGAATTAAGATTGCTTCAATTGAGCAAAACCTTGATGTTCCTTTTGGTGGAGAGGCAAGTTCTTCAAGTTCTTCGCCTGCTAAAGCTCAAGAGTCTACAGCTTCTGAAGCACCAGCAAAAAGTAGTTCAAATAACTCCTCTTCTCATACAGAGGGAAGACGTTTCTATACTCCTCTAGTGAAGAATCTTGCAAAGAAACATGGGGTTGATCTTTCAGAGCTTGCTAATATCAGCGGAAGTGGTGCTGGTGGTAGAGTGAATAAAGAAGACTTCATGAATTATCTTGATAACAGAGGTAGTGCTCCAGCGGCAAAGCCTGCAAGTTCTAATGCATCTGCATCTAAACCTGCACCAAGTGCACCTGCGAAATCAAGTGTCCCTGCTTTCTCTAGCAGTGACCGTGTAGAGATTGTGCCAATGGACAATATGAGAAAAGCAATTGCTAGAAATATGGTTGCAAGTAAGATGACTTCTCCACATGTTAATTCAATTGATACAGTTGATATGACAAATCTTGTGAAGTTTAGAGAAGGCTTTAAGCATGAATTTAAAAAGCAAGAAGGGTTCTCTCTTACTTACACGCACTTTGTACTTTATGCGCTTGTTCAAGCACTTAAAGAATTTCCAATGGTGAATGCTTCAATTGATGGTGACAATATCGTTTACAAAAAAGATATTAACCTTGGTTGTGCAGTAGCCGTTCCTGGAAATGGACTTGTTGTTCCAGTTATTAAAGGAGCAGATAATTTAAATCTAACAGGTCTTGCAAGACAACTTAATGACCTTGTTAATAAGGCCAGAGCTAAGAAATTAACAATGGATGATTTAAGTGGTGGAACATATACATTTACAAATAATGGATCTTTTGGTGTTGTTGCTGCAACTCCAGTTATCCTTCAACCACAACTAGGTATTTTCTGTGTAGGTTCAATCAGAAAAACACCTGTTGTAACTGATGATCTTGCAATTGCAATTAGAGACATTATGTACTCGACTCATACATATGATCATAGACTGATTGATGGTGAAGTTGGTTCAAAGTTCTTAAAGCATGTTCATAATACGCTTGAGACGATGGATCCTTCGAGCTTATTCTAATAAAAAAACAATCTAAAAGGCCACGAAAGTGGCCTTTTTTGTGAGTGTACTCAATGAGAATATCCAATATTTTGTTCGTACTTGTACCTTTAGTGATAATTTTTTCAAATGATTTATTTGCAAGAGAAATATCTCTGTCTTTTGATGATGCTCCAAAGTCTAGCTCTGTTGCGATGAGTGGTCTTGAGAGAACAAAAATGATTATAAAGAAGTTAAATGAAACTAAAGTGAAGAGAGTTGCATTCTACGTGAATACAAAAAAATTAGATAGAGATGATGGACTTAAAAGATTAAAGATGTATAAGAATGCAGGCCATCTTCTTGGAAACCATACTCATTCACATCCAAATATTAGACACATCGATACAGAGTCTTATCTTGAAGATTTTGATAGAGCAGACGAGCTTATGAAAGAGCACGATATTCTAGAGAAGTATTTTAGATATCCTTATTTAAGGAGAGGTAAGACTATTGAAGAAGTAAATAAAGTTCATCATTACATATCCCAAAAAGGCTACGTTGATGCATATGTAACAGTAG
>NZAF01000177.1 GCA_002686115.1 Halobacteriovorax sp.
CCAAAAGAATTTCAAGCATCCACAGAGTTTATAACAGACGTTCGTGTTGAAGAAAAATTGCGATTTGATAGCCTTGAGGTTAAGTTTAATCTTATTGCTAGTGCAGATCATAGGTACCGGTCGAGTAGTTACGTCGATGTTAATGAAGCTTATATAGGATATGAATATAATAAGTTGTTTATATCTGCTGGTTATCACATTTTTAATTGGACCAGTATGGAGTCATTTCAACCTGCAGATATTGTGAATTCACAAGTCTTGGATTCGGATGTCGAGTCTATTAAAAAGCTTGGAGAATTGGCCTTTAATGCATCCTATCTTACAGACTTTGGAATTTTAAAGTTCTATATTTTCCCGAAGGTTAAAGAGAACTTCTTACCACAAGCTCAGTCTCGTGTGTTAGATGGAACGAGACCTGTTACATCAAAGGTTGTCCTTAAAGAAGAAGTTAGTGATTCTCTTGATCATTTACAATATGGGTTTGGTTTTGAAGAAACTTATGATGACTTGGAATTAAAGATCAATATTCTTAAAAGCATTAATAGAAATTTTGCGATAATTGGATATCAAAATTACTCACTTGTTCCAAACGTTGGAGTTGTTCCATCATCTGGTCTTGAGACGTTCTATTTCGATTCTCTTAATATAACGACAAGTGGTACTTATTTTATAGGTGAACATACGTTGAAATTTGAGTACGTATTTTCATCTCCTGATAATAAAGATATTGAGCTTTTGACTGCAAATGGGGTGATAAGAAATATAGATCGGTCTCTATTGGCCTTAGGTTATGAATATCAGGTAAACCATAGTGGTGGTCTTGATTCGATGTTTTTTCTAGAGTACCAAAGAGCATTAAAGGGTAATGAGCGTGTAAAGCAGGAGCTTTATATCTTTCAAAATGACTTCTTCTTAGGTCACAGGCTTAGTTTTAATGATGCTTATGCAATGGAGCTATTCTCAGGATTCTTCTACGACCTTAAACGTGATGAAATGTTTTATCTTATTAATTTTTCTAGAAGAATTAATGATCAATGGAAGTTCAAAGTAGGGTATAGAGGTTATCAAGCGAATGAATCAGACAATCTCGGTCTTTCTTTATTGGATGGAGATGATGAAGTTTATCTAACACTCTATCGCTATTTCTAACGTAAGTATTTTATTCTTCAACACCTCGAACAATGAATTTATATTTTGAATAACCTGCCTCTGCACAAGTCCTCATAATTGTCTTCACATAATTGTACTTGAGAGTTTTATCTATGACGAGATTTACGAGGCCAGTAAACTTCTTCGCACCTTCAACGTTATTTTGAATCATTTTAATATCATTCTTTTTAGCGACTAGTTGATCATATAGTGGTTGAACAATACCACCTCTGATTGCTCTTTTTGTATCCTGATTGACGATCTCTTCATCATCAATCCAAATCTTTTGAGGTGAAACTTGTACTACAACCCCTGTTGTATTTCTTGCTTGTGATTGTGAGGTTGGAAGAGTGATCTCTTCTGAGATCTTAAATATTACCCCTGTCGCATCATAACTTTTGATAAGAAATACAAGTAAGATAACTAAGATGTCTAAAAGAGATGTGATATCAATATCAAGTACTTTTGACTTCCTTCTTACACCTCTATTTCTAATACTATTGCGTCTCATATTACTCTTTTGTTTTATTTATTTTAACTTTGTAGGTCACCAAAGATGATATTGTTAAATAGTGTTCTTACTTTTATGTCTCCACCCTCAGCAGACTTTTTCCAAATATCTCTATCATCAGCTCTTAAGTCCCTCACTGTGTCCATAACCTTCACGAGAACTTCATAAGTAACGTTTGCAAGAGGCATCATGATAATTGTATCTTCATCAACATTCTTCTCTTTAATCTCTAAGAGCTTCTCTCTTAAAGCAAAAAAGTCGTAATCACCTTTTGCTGTCTTACTTACTCTAAATACTCTTCTTTCATTTGCACCAGTGTGCAAGCTAATCGAGTTAGGATGAATCTTTAATGTTAGATTCAAAGGGTCCTTCTTGTTCTTAGGAGGAGTCGCGTCAGAAATTATAGGGACATCACTTCCGATCTCAAATATTTTTACAAAATTTGCAGACATTAGAAGAAAGAAGATAAATATGAAAACCGAATCTAGAATAGGAATCAGATTCGGTTTTTCAGCTTCGTGTTTTCTTGATTTTCTACTTGGTCGACGATACATCTTATTTATTCGCTTCCTTAGTTGTTAATAAGTCCATTAATTTAACTGAAAATTCATCAATCTCATTAATGATTTTTTCTGATTTTGTACTTAAAAACGTATGAATCATGATGATTGAGATAGCAACAAGCAGTCCCATAAATGTGGTGTTCATCGCTTGTGAAATACCGCTTGCTAGTGTTTCAGCTTTTTGAGTTGGATCTGCTTTCGCTACTGCTGAAAATGAAGCAATAAGACCTTGGATTGTTCCAAGTAGACCAAAAAGAGTTGCTGTATTGGCAATCATTTGTAGATAGTTAAGTCTTAATTCTACTTTTGGTATAACTTCAAGTGCTGTAGCATCGATTGCATTTTGAATTTGAGCCTGTTCAGATGTTGCTCTATGAAGGCCACTTTTAAGTACTCTTGGAAGAGCGGCGGCTGAACCAGCGCAAACCCTAATTGCACCTTGAATGTCATTAGACATGATATATCTTTGAAGCTCATTCATAAATGAAGCACCATCAACATCAAGTTTAAAAGAAAGTTTCATAAATCTTTCAAGAGCGATTGCAAGACCAAATCCCCACATCACAAGAATGATGTACATGAAGACCCCACCACTTTGAAAGAACATGGCGATTGTATTTATCATTCCATTATTAACTGCTTCAGTTGCTTCCATATATTTTTCTCCCTTAACTTTAAATATAAGTTTATTTTAAGAGATTTTGCTAAATAGGTGTAATAACTAATAAAAGGGAAAAATATACCTGTTAATTACATAGGATATATGTCTTCTATTTCTTCGGGAAAAGAATAATGGTCTTTCTCAATTAGAGATTAGAAAGTGATTAAGGTTTACTAAGCGTAATGCTCTGGAAAGATCTGTCTTTCAATTCCTTCAATAAGAATATGAATACATTTAATATGAACTTCTTGAATTCTATCTGTAATAGGACAGTCTACGATAAGAGGGTAGTCGACCATATCTTTTAATTTACCACCATCTTTACCAAGAAGACCTAGAACTTTCATTCCTTTAGACTTGGCCATCTCGACGGCTTTGATAACATTTCCAGAATTACCCGAAGTAGAAATAGCGACTAAAACGTCTCCCTTTCTTCCATGTCCTTCAATGTACTTTGAAAAAATATGATCATATCCAAAGTCATTGGCAACACATGTGATATGACCAGGCTCGCAAATAGCCGTCGCACCAAGAGCTCTTCTGTCTTTTCTATAACGTCCAGTAAGTTCTTCAGCGAAGTGCATGGCATCGCACATTGAACCACCATTTCCACATGAATAAACTTTTCCTTCGTTATTAAAGGCTCTCACGATTTCATCAGTTGCTTCTTTAATAACGTTAATATTTTGTGGATTAGTGAGAAAAGTATTTAGTGTATTGGCCGCGTCTTCTAGTGCTTGTTTGATATAATCTGCCATGATCATTTCCTTCGGTATTTTGTTTTTTGGGCAAAAAAAAGCCTCTTATAGTATAAGAGGCTTTTTCATTTTTATCTAGAAAATCTTAAGATAAATCTTCAAGTGATTTTACGATCTCTTCTTTAGGCTGAATACCTACAAGAGTTTTTGAAGCCTGACCATCTTTAAAGAAGATCATTGTTGGAATACCTCTGATACCATATTGTTGGGCCAGATCTCCATTTTCATCAACATTAACTTTTAAGACTGTAGCTTTTTCACCTAGTTCGTTAGCAACTTCATCAAGAACTGGTGCAAGTGTACGACAAGGTCCACACCACTCTGCCCAGAAATCAACAAGTACTGGCTTACCAGACTTAAGAACGTCATTCTCAAAGTTTTCTTTATCTGTTTTTCCTACTGTACTCATATATCCTCCTAAGGAATTTGAGGTTTTTTAATAACAATTTGAGGTTCTCAAAAAAGAGAACGATTCCATTAAATTATAACAAATGGTGGATATTGTATAGGTAGATATCATCTATAAGCTGATTACTTTTGTTGATCGCAGTGCAAAAACTTCCTGTATATTGTTTAGTTTTAAGGAGTTAGAATAGAGAAGTAATTAATGAGGTGCAAAAAGTGAACAAGAAGTATTTATTAGAATCTTCTTTAAAGGTAGCGAGGTTTTCTAGGCTATTAGCAAAGGCTATCGATATTTTCATCGTATTAGTTGTCTCTATCTTTTTCTATCCACTTGGAATTTTAATTTCTATAGCCTATATGACGCTCGCAGATGCTATTCAAAATGGTCAGTCTGTAGGAAAGAAGTTTATTGGTTTTCAGGTTATTTCTCTGGAAGACGGAAGTCCGTGTTCAATTAAGCAGTCTTTTGTGAGGAACTTACCAATAATCGTTCCGTTATTATTTGCTATAATTCCTATCTGGGGAGTTTTCTTTACAGTTATTCTGGGTGCTCCATTCATCGCACTCGAAATTTACCTCATCTATAAGCTCGACTCTGGTCATAGGCTAGGTGATGTTATGGCCGATACAACAGTCATGGCAAATGATGATACGATGGCACAGATTAAAAATCGTAAAACTAGTTGGTTTGAAAATATTGCTGAAAAAAATTAACTACTAAAATGCTTCATTTATAATTTCTTCAAGGTATTTCTTATCTATATCATCAAAAGAGTTAACTTTGTCGCTATCAACATCTAAGACAGCAATGATTTTACCATCAAAGAAAACTGGAACAACAATTTCTGATTGGCTATTAACGTCACAGGTTATGTGGTTTTCAATTGCATGTACGTCTTCAACAATTTGAGTTTCTTGTTCAAGAAAAGCTGTTCCGCAAACACCTTTTCCTTTTGGAATACGAAGACATCCCATTGTCCCTTGGTAAGGCCCTACAACTAATTCCTCTGGCTTTAGTGGATCTACAACATAAAAGCCACACCAGTAAAAATAATCAAAGGATTGTTTTAAAAGGCATGAGATCGTTGCCATTTTTGCAGTGATATTAGTTTCACCTTCAATTGTAGCTAGGATTTGTTTTTTTACAGTTTCATATACTTTAGTCTTCATGGGTTCAATTTACTTTCTTAGGCACAAAATAGGAATAATAAATCTCAAAAGTGTCATTTTATTTATGAAGCTTAAAGAACTTAGTATCTGTAGTAGGCATTTTCCATGACCCTCAATGAAGAGGGCCTTGAAAAAGGTGTACTCATGGAAGATGTAGCTAGGCTGTTGGTTCTTGCAGGTTTAATTTTACAGGTAATTGCTGTAATTTTAGACATGCTTGGATAAACTTCAGGAGGCGTTAGTTGTTAGCAGCAGCTAGCCTCCCCAGCTTTCTACATTTCCAAATTCATCATACCTTATTGCTTAGACGCACTTCAAGAAGAAAATGTTCGATATATACTGAAAATCACGCAAAGCACCTCAAATAAGTAGCTTAGAAATGATATGTTTCTATCTAAATAAAAGGACATATATGAAAACCAGATTAATTATTGTTGATGTTAGTAACTTCATTTTTAGAGCATTTTTCGCTGTAAGACCTCTTACTTCTCCAGAAGGGGTTCCAGTTAACGCCGTTCATGGTGTCCTCTCAATGTTTTTAAAAATTCTTTCTCAATATAGACCTACTCATGTCCTTCTCGCTAGAGATACATCTGGAGGATCTTTTAGAAATGAAATGTACGATGCTTATAAGGCCAATCGAAGTGAGCCACCAGAGGATCTTGTTCCACAATTTGATCTCATTAAAAGACTAATCAAAGAAATGGGCTTAAAGGATGTCGCAGATGATAAGTATGAAGCTGATGATATCATTGGTTCAGCTGCTGTGCAGTGGAAAGATAAAGTTGATGAAGTATTAATTGCTTCTGGCGATAAAGACCTTATGCAATTTGTTGGTGATAACGTAAAAATGCTTGATACGATGAAAGATATTATCTATGGCCCCGATGAAGTCTTTACAAAAATGGGCGTAAGACCAGATCAAATTGTAGATTATCTTTCAATGGTTGGGGATACATCAGACAATATCCCAGGGATGCGAGGGATTGGAGCAAAAGGAGCAGCGAAGCTTTTAGCTGAACATGACTCTCTTGATAAATGTATTGAAGTAAAAGATACGTTTAAGGGAAAGAAGTTAACGACTGCTTTTAGTGAGCACTTAGATGAAGGGCTTTTATCAAGAGACCTTATTAAAATTGTCACTGACGTAGACTTAAGGTTGTCTTTTGAAGATACAAAAACTGAGTTTTATCCGGAAGAAAATCTAATGAGCTTTTTGAAAGAACTCGGATTTAACTCAATGATTAAAAGAATGGAAGATCTCAAGTATCAACTTGCTACTACTGAGAATGGAGAAGAGGGGGAGATTGCTTCACCATTTGTTCATGAAATTGTTGATAATGATAAAAAATATGAAAGTCTTTTAAAAGATCTTAAAAAGGCTAAAGAAATTGCTATTCAAACTGAATATGATTCAAGTGATATCTACGCGAGAACCCTAGCTGGTATTTCATTTACGTATGAAGACATGAAATCAGTATATTTGCCAATGGATAAAGCTAATTTTGATGAAGTCTTTGAAGCAACATGGGGACGAGATGATGTCACTATTTTTAGTGAGCATTCAAAAGTTGATCACTCTTACTTCTTTAAGATTGGAAAAGATTTTAAGGCAAAGAATTTAGATGTTGTTCAAGCTCATTACGTTGCAAATCCTGGCGGTAATCATAATATTAAATCAATGGCGCAGTCTGAAAATGTCATGATAACGGAGCTTGATAAGAAAAATCCTTTTGTGACTTCTTTATTGATTGAGGACGCTTCTACTTACTCGGGACTTAGATCAATTGCTTCATATCGCCTTGGAGTTGGGCTCTTAAAAGAGCTTAAAGAGAAGGAGTTGATGGAAATATATGAAGACCTTGATAATAAGCTGATTCCAATTCTTGCGAGGATGGAATTTGAAGGAATTCATTTAAATATTGAATATATGAAAGAGCTTGAAGAAGATATTCAAGAAAAAATTGATTCTATTCAATCTAAAGTAGACTCATACAGCGAAAAGCCAGTAAATTTAAATTCTCCAAAACAAGTCGGAGAGTTTCTATTTACGGAGCTCTCATTTCCTGTTGTGAAAAAAACAAAAACTGGTTTTTCAACTGACTCTAGTGTTCTAGAAGAACTTGCTTCGCAAAATATAAATGAAGTACCAGAACTAATTTTAAAATATAGAGAACTATCTAAAATTCTTTCTACATATGTTAAGGCACTACCTTCTCTTGTTAATAAAGAATCGAAGAGAATTCATACAATCTTTAATCAGCATGTTGCTCAAACAGGTAGACTTAGTTCAGTGAACCCAAATCTACAAAATATTCCAATTCGATCAGAAACGGGAAGACTTGTGAGAAAGGGGTTTATTGCACGTCCAGGAAATCTCTTGTTAGCAGCCGATTACTCTCAAGTAGAGTTAAGGATTCTTGCACATTGCTCTGAAGATCCAACAATGCTTGAGGCTTTTAAGAATGACCGAGATATTCATGCTCAAACAGCTGCTGAAATTAATGGGCATGCAATATCTGAGGTGACTTCAAACGAAAGAAGTAAGGCAAAGGCCGTTAACTTTGGTCTTATGTATGGACAATCATCTTTTGGCCTAGCTGCTGCTTTAAAGATTTCACGAAGAGATGCAAAAGCATATATTGAAAAGTATTTTGAAAGATTCTCTAAAATTAAGGGATTCCTAGATGGTTTAAAGCAAGAAGCGGAAGAAAAAGGCTATTCTCAAACGTTATATGGGAGAAAGAGATTCTTACCTGACATTAATTCTCAAAATAGAACGATAAAGGCAAATGCTGAGAGAATGGCGATAAACAGTCCAATACAAGGTACAGCTGCAGACATAATAAAAATTGCCATGATAAATATTGATAGTGAAATTTCTAAAAGAGGTTTAAAATCAAAGATGCTTCTACAAGTTCATGATGAATTGATTTTTGAAATTCCTGAAAATGAACTAGAAGAAATGAAAGCACTTGTTCGTGAAAATATGGAAGGTGCTATAGAGCTCAAAGTTCCACTCAAGGTTGATATGGGGATTGGAGTAAATTGGTACGACTTAAAATAGGAGATTTTTGTGAAGTTAAAGACACTTGTACTTTGTTTTATATTTAGTTTATCAAGCTTCGCTGATGAAGCGCTCGATATTGCAAAGAAAGTATATTATGCAAATCAGCCAAAGGATATGATTCAAGAGATTGAGATGAAACTAGTCTCTAATGGAAAGGAAAGTCAAAGAACTTTTGTCTCAATCACAAAGACTAATGACATTGTTAATAACAATTCAATTGTACAATTTACTGAGCCAAGAAAGTCTAGGGGAGTTGCTCTTTTGACAATGAATAAGAAAGACTCAGATGCAGATCAATATATTTTTCTTCCAGCTCTTAAGAAGGTTAGACGTATTTCAAGTTCTAAAAAGTCTGGGAGATTTGTTGGTAGTGATATCTATTATGAAGACCTTCAAAATAGACACTATTCAAAAAATAATTATAAAATACTTAAAAAGGGTAAGGGCTTTACAATTTTAAGCTCAACTCCAAAAGATGATTCATCAATCTATTCAAGAGTAATCAGTAAGATTGATCTAGATAAAATGATGGGTGTCGTAAATCAATTCTACATTGATGGAAAGCTTGATAAGACTGTTAAATTAACTCAAATTAAAAAATTTGGTAATATCTGGGTTCCAATGAAAGTTGATTATGAGAATAAAAAAATTAAACACTCAACTCATCTTAAAGTAACTTCTGTAAAAATTGATAAGGGAGTTAAGAATAACGTCTTCTCAAAGAGATCAATTGAGAATAAGAACTTTTATAAGAGTTATAAGTAGCCTTAGCAGCCAAAGACTTTTTTGAAGAGGTTAGTGTCAACATCATGGTCTTTTAAACCTTCTGCCTTCCCATGAAGATGCTTTTCGATCGTTAAGTCGGCCATTGCTTGTTCGAGACTAATTTCTTTTACATTTTTAGAGACTTCATAAATCTTAACATTAATTTTTGATTTATTACTATTTTCAGAAAGAGGTTCAAGAGAGATTCTCCCAAGCTTTGTTTGAATATCATCTCTAAGAATGACATTGTTATAATTTAAAGAAGACAAAATGATATGATCGTTTGATAGATCAATAACAATGAACTCTTCTTTATCTGCTTTAAAAGTTTTCTTTTCTTCAAGAAGAAGGTGCTCAACCTCTCCTGTGAAGTTTGTAATAATTAATTCTTTCATTTGAACTCTCTATTTACCCGACTACACTAGTCGGTATTAGGTGAGAAAACTTTAGCGAAAGAAATTAAGTATTTGAATTTATTATTCTTCTACGAACTCTACTCCGACTCTAAGATGTTTGTCTCCAGTGAGAAAGTTTGTAGCGGTCGTAATATTTCTAATTATGGCCAATACACCTTCTTGGCCAGGTAGGGTAGAAGAGAGAATTTTTATCTTTAATCCTTTGTGGATTTTACTCTTATCATTCATTCTTATTAACATCCCAATACCATGTTCAGATGCATCTATTATTTGTGCATCAGGGATTTCAAAGCTAAATTTATCCACTGTTGCAAACGCTAAGGTCTGATAGCTGCGGTAACCATACTGCTTTCTTGGAGTTCTTCTCATCTCTTCAACTTTGACTTCCTCTGGCGAACTTATAAGAAATCGACCCTTGGCCCTTTTTGAAACGACGGCTTTAAATATGACCTTTCTTCTTGCTGCATAAAAGTAGATTGGGATATCTGGTTCGAGCATTTTTGCATTTTTCATATCAAGAGGCTTGAGAAGGATTTCACCAGTAGTAAAATCAATAGAGTCAATTCTAACAATAGTTAGAATGCGGCCAAGATCAGTCTTTTGCCATACCTTAATAACATAGCTTTCTTTTTGAATATTAGTTAAAAGAGTTCTGATGTCATTACGTGAATTAATTGATACATATAATTCGTCATCTATTTCCATGCACTTAGTATTATAACCTCAAGGAATACTTTGGAAAAAGGATTTTGTTGCCACGTGTCTATAAATTGTCTTTATAATTGGTAAGTAATTGTAATCATGAGTTTAAGATTGAACTATTAGGAGATGGAAGTTTAATTCTTAAGATAGTAATAGGCAATATTTCACCTCACTGCTATAAAATGTAATTACTTTTAATTGTTTATTTAGGTGATCAAATTTATGAGAGGCGATATTGTTGATAGGTCATATCTGGAAAGATTTAGCTCAAGGTTATTAAAGAGTCTACGCGGTAGTCTCTCTCAAAAAGAGCTGAGTACTGAGATGGGCTATTCTTTTAATCAAGTCGGTAAGTGGGAAGCTCTTGTAAAAAAGATTTATATAAGTGACTTTTTAAAATACTGTAATGCTTGTGATGTGAATTTTTCAGAAGTTATAAAACAAGTTTTAAAATATGAGCTTAATCCATTTGATATTGGTGAGTTTTTAAAGGTAACTTTAAATTTTAATTACCTCAATCGAGAAAATGAGTTAGCAGAGCGCTTAAACATATCTCATTCAAGATTAAGTGAGTATTTAAATAATGAACGAGAAATTGATCTTGTAACTTTTTTTCATTTCTTAAAACTAACCACAGAGAGATTGGATGATATATACGCGTACACAGTTAAAGAGGAAAATAAAAATTTATTCTACTCTAAAAACATGATTGACCTCTATAGAAAGCATCCAAAATCTGTATTTATTTATTGTGCAATTAATACAGGACG
>NZAF01000178.1 GCA_002686115.1 Halobacteriovorax sp.
TGCCTGATTCGCATTTCATCACCGACAAGGACATTGTCGACTTGATGATTAATTTTGTACTCAAAATCAATATTCTTTTCATCTAACTTTGTCTTTACAATACTAATCGTTTTTTCAATACAATCTTGGATATTAAAAGCCTCTTTATTAAATTCTAACTTCCCACTTTCAATCTTTGAAATATCAAGAATATCATTAATAATTTGAAGTAACCCCTCAGAACAGTTTTTGATATGCGAGACTTCTTTTAACGTCTCATTATCCAGCTTCTTTTCTAATAAAATGTCTGTAAACCCAAGGATGCCATTTAAAGGTGTACGAATCTCATGACTCATATTAGCTAAGAAATTCGACTTTGTTTCTAAGGCATTCAAATAGTCTGCTTGAATTTTCTTTTGCTCAGTAATATCAAGCCTAATAGCAATATACTTCTTTATCTTTTCACTATATAACTCTCGCACTGGATATATTGTTGTATCTACCCAATAAAATGATCCATCTTTTCTCTTATTCTTAACTTCACCCTTCCAAACTAGACCAGAGCGAATTGTCTCCCACAAAGTTCTAAAGAAAGCTTTGTCGTGAAAGCCTGAATTTAAAATTCTATGATCTTGCCCTATGAGTTCTCCACGCGAGAACCCTGAAACTTCGATAAACTTCTCATTAACATATGTAATTCTACCTCTAGCGTCTGTCTCAGCAACAATAGCTGAACTGTCGAGTGCCTTCTTTTGATCATCAACCTGCTTTCTAGAGTCCTGAACATCCTTTGCCATATCGATAAGGGCATTATTAAGAGAGCCTACCTCATCAAGACTATCGGCATATACCAGATCTTTTTCAGTATATATTCCTCGACTAATTCTTCTCGTTAGTTCATGCAGGTTTTCTAACGGTTTTACAAATTGTCTAGCAAAGAAATAAGAAACTATAGAGGCTACGAGCATTAATAAAACGATGACAAAACCTTCATCGATATAAGAGCGCTGAATATCTCTTGCGACCAAATTTTCAGCTAAAGATAAACTAATTGTGAGGTACTGATTAGGATTTAAATCATTGTAAAATAATTTGGTACGATGAATGTTTGGAAGATCAGTTTTTAAGTTTAATAGGTCTTCATGTTTAAAACTCTCTTGCTTGTCTGTATAAAAATGAAACCCTTTATTATAAGACATTAATGGACGTCCATTTTCATCCTTAATTAAAAGTACGTGTGTATTTCTTTTGAAGAAATCTAGTCCTTTAAAAAGAGTGGAGTAATTAGCATTAATAAAGATGCCTCCAAAAGGCTTTTGATTGTATTCAAAAACAGGAACCCCTGCTCTTAAAACCATTTGAATGGGATAGACTATTTTACCAAATTCTTTATTAGGTGAGATTTTAGAAAAGTAAACTTTATAGCGGTACTCTTTTAGAGTATTTAGAAAATAATCTTTCTTCCCTTTTTCTTGCAAATTTTTATCATCAAGAGAGACAACCTTATTTCCAAAACGTTCGGTCCTTACGATTTCAAGACCATTATTCTCAACGCCGATATAGCGTAATTGCATATACTCTGAATTTATATAGAGCATCTCCTCGAATATTTTTTCTAAACGTTTTTTCCACAGCTCAATTGATGAACCATCTACTGGGTCTACTCCATTATTTTTAGTTGCACGCAAAATACCCTTTACAGGTGGAGTGGATGCAAGAAAGAGAGCATCAGATTTAATTTTTTCAGAGTTATTTTGTATAACTTGAACAATAGACTCTAACTTAAATTTGGTATCAGTATCATAGCTATTTTCAAAGAACTCACCATTCTTTTTTAGAGCATAAAAACTAGTAACACTACCTGCAAAGAAGCAAATAAAAAGACCAAAAAATGTAATTTTACTTCGTAATGTTTTCAAAGAGCACCTTATTATCTCCTTTATTTATCGACAAATTTTGTGGCGCTCTTTAGTTAAATATTAATTAAGAATCTTAACATTAGACTGCTAACCCATCTAAATAACGACAAATATTTTAATCTTTTCAAGACTTGATAACTCGAAACTTACTTCAATTAAGTCATTTCCTGATACACATCAGTGATTAAACTATGAGGTTCCTCTAAATTACAGAGATGAAAAAGAACTTAGAAGAACTGATTACAAAACATCAAAAAGCACTCCCTCGATATACAAGCTATCCCCCCGCTGGAAAATGGAATCAAAAAGAAAATCGTTTGTTATGGTTTGAGGAAATTAAAAGTGTATCTTCACTTACTGGCGTCGATCTCTATATTCATATTCCATACTGCGAATCACTTTGTTATTATTGTGGGTGCAACAGAACAATTTCTAAAAACAAACTGCTTGGCGACGAATATTTAAGTTACCTAAAAAAAGAGTTTGAATTATATCGACAAGAATTAAATACAAGTATTAAAATTCACTCCATCCATCTAGGTGGAGGAACCCCTAATTTTTTAACACCCGAACAGCTAGAAGACTTATTCAGCTACTTTTTAAAACATCGTCATGGGCAGAGTCTTGATATCGCCATTGAAATTGATCCCCGAACTCTAACAAAGAATCAGGTTCAAGTTTTTAAAAAGTACAGAGTAAAGAAAGTCTCTTTTGGTATTCAGGACTTTGATCAAAGTGTACAAATTGCTATCAATAGAGTTCAGCCCTATGAGCTTGTCAAAGAGATGGTGCAAAATCTAAGAGAGTCAATCCCTGAAATAGAAATCAACTTTGATTTAATCTATGGATTACCAAAGCAAAATCTAGAAAGCATCATGAATACTTTGGAGCTTGTCATGAATTTAGCTCCTGATACAATAGCTTTTTACTCCTATGCACACCTTCCACAAAGACTTAAAAATCAAAAGCTAATAAAGAATGAAGATTTAAAAAGCGGTATGGCAAAACTAGAACTTTTTAAATCTGGTCGTGAATTTCTCCTTTCACATGGCTACTCTGCACTAGGCCTTGATCACTTCGCAAAAATTGGAACAAGTCTAGACATAGCAAAAAAAGAAAAGAAGCTCACAAGAAATTTTATGGGCCACACAGTCTCAAAGTCTCAAGTGATATTAGGACTTGGTTCGAGTTCAATTTCAAGTGGCAAAAACTTCATTTATCAAAATGATTCTAACATTAAGGTTTACAAAGAGATGATTGATCAAGGTAGGCTTTACTTTAAAAATGTCCATCAAAATTCTGATGATGATAAAAAGAGAAAAGAACTAATTAATAAGATCATGTGTGAACAAGTAATTTCAAATACCGATTTAGACGAAGTAAGTAATAGTGCCTATTTAGATGAACTTTTCAAGGATGGTGTTTTTGATAAGAATGAATCTGGCCTTGAAATACATGGTCATGGAATCTACTTTCTTAGAAATATAGCTTCATGTTTTGATCGGTATCTGGGAGATAATATTGGGAATAAGTTTTCGAGCTCAATATGATTACTTTGAAAGCCAGTTTTTTAAAAGTTTAATCTTCTCTTGATAATCATTATCTTCAATTTGTTCTAAAGAGTCTGCTCGAAACACTTTTAAATAAGTTTCGAGTAGCCTGTGAATTCTAGTTTTTTGACGAGCACTTTTGTTTTCTAACATAAAATGGAAGCTTTTTTCAGTATACTTCATTAAGTCAGATCTTCTTAATGAATGTAAGTACATATCATAACAGTTATATTCTGATGTTTTACAATATCCTAAGAACGTATTTGCGACTTGAAAGTAAAAAAGATTATCGTCCGTTGCCATAGGTGTCGCGTTGTTTGCAATCGCTCTCTCTAACTGTGCAATAAGCTCTTCGTTGTCTTTTTCTAACTCTCTTATTAGAGTTCTTCTTACAACAAGACTTGGAGTAAGATCTTCTTTAAAGTATTCAGGATGACTATAAAGTTTTAATATTATCTCTACCTTTTCATCTCTAGATAAATCTTCCTGCTCAATCAAAGCGTGAAAAAAAGAAGTGATTCTTTGATCTATTTGAACTTTTCCTTCTAGTAAGTTGAGAATGATAAGATCATTTTGACCTCTTGAGTACAATCGCTTTAAATCCTTAAGTTCTACACCGTGTACGACATTAAAACTGATCAATATAAATACAACTAGGTACTTCATTTAAAATCCTCTATAAAGTGCTTGTAAAGACCACCAGCATCTCCACACACACCAACAATTTTTGCGACAGCACATCTACCTATACATTGAGCTTTTATTGGTGATAAAAATTGGATATCTCTATAAACACTAGGCTTTCTCTTATTAACTTCTTCATACAATTTTGCAGCTTTTTTTAAACGTGCTAAGCCACGAACATACGCCATTGCAAGCAAACGATCTTTTTCAACATCATCGACCAAACTTAAATGCTCTACGCCCCTAAGGTTTTCATGATAAAGTCTAAACATAGCTTCGACTGAAGCCTCTGGGTCAAATATACTCGCAAGCTTTTCTCCCTCTCGATTTCTATCACCAGGTAAATATAGCTTTCTGTCATGCTTATACTTTTCCAGTAATTTAGGGTCGTTTTTTAAATCAGGGTTCAGCTGATAAATTTCCTCTTCACTCTTGTACCACGCGAGTCCATAGGCATGTGCATTATTAGCTCCAAATTGACCTAAACCACGTCCCCATAATACAGACTTAGATGTATTTGCATTATGACTACAATTTTTCACAATACCAATCTGTCTTTTATAATTACATTTTTCATGCTTATTTTCACGTGTTCTTATAAATCCTGACTCTGTTTGAATTTGGGCTTTTATAAGAGCTGGGCTTACTCCCTTATACTTCTCTGCCATTTCTTTTATGATATAGTCGTATTGATCTCTTCTTTTCTGATCATTTAATGGTTTTTCATCTTTTGCACACTTAAATTTTTTCTTTAGGCCTTGATCTTGATAACATCTAGTAAGATCACACTTATACTTCTTCTTTTCATTAAACTTCTCTTCACTACTTGCTAGCTCTAACTCGCTCTCAGTGACTGCTTCGACAACATCTGATGTAAATTCATTAGTCTTTCCACCTTGAGTAGAGACCTCTTCGTCACAAGGTTTTTGAGAACTCTCTTTAACATCTTGTTCATCAAGTCGAGCAATATCTTGCTCTTCTTTTAATTTCTCTTTTTTAACATTTTCCTTAGATCTTAGTCTTACATAACCACCATAAATCCACCCAACTTTATTATTAAATTCCACTTTGTAGTAAGGACGTAGACTTTCTTTTCCATCTTCAGTGTGGGGCATAAGAACAGAGTCTAGAATTTTAAGTTCATCATTTACGCCGGGCCATCCAATTTTCTCAGGAACATCTAGACCGTTCTTCTTTGCTTCAAGATAACTTTCATGATTGACTCCTGGTTTTGCATAGAGAGTTCTGATTTTATCAGTCGTGAAAGCTATATCATCCTTATTCCTTACTAGATGATCCTTAAACTGGTTATCTTGTAAGTCTTGAGAATATCTCCAGCTTGTATTGACGTAAGCTTCTCCTAAAAAAGGACTTAGATGATCAACAACTTTTACCTTCCCCCAATCTTTTTTATCAGATGGACACACCGAAAATACCTCTCCCGGTCGTATAACAACTTTCTCACTTCCAAAGCTTAATTGAGATGACTTTGAACTTGCTTGAGTTCTTACGTTTAAATTAGGGTCTTCGATTTGCTCACTTACAAGACGATCCCCTGTACTACTATCTTTAACTCTTAAAAGCCTCGGACTTTTACAGTTCGCAAATGCTCTTGCCCAAAAAATTAAAGATAGAATGATACACAACTTCATTAGTTAGGTATCGGTTATTTCAGAATAAAAAGTTAGCCAAGCAATTTAAATTAAAAGACTTTACTAAGAAAATGGGATTTCGCCAGCTTTTCTTGACAACAGCGCTCCGGTAATTGTCTAAAGTATTGAAAATAAATTATAAGAACAGATTCGTCCTACAAGACCACAAAATTCTCTAATATGCTATAATAACTGCATGCAAGTAAAAAAGTTGATTTTTTTAGCATTGATAGCTTTCAATACCTTTGCTTGGCAAAAGGAATATAAGTCATATTTGAAAAAGTGTGACACTAAATCCTTCAAAGCTTTCTACAATAAATTTAGCCATATACCATTTAACAATAGAGATAGAAATGAGTTAGAAAATCATCTCACTCACTTATACTTCTCTTCTCATATGTCCACGCATGACCAATACTATCTTGACTTTGCTCCTTGTGGATCACATTTTTCTTTATTTTATTTACAATTAACGACACAGGGAAAAGCACAAGACCTCATTCTTAATGAGTGGCTTAAGTGCTTTGAGAATAAGTATAAGAACAAAACTATGCCTCAAGTAATTAAAGAAAATCTTAAATGTGCAAAAAAGAGTTTCTAGTAAAAACTTCTGTTTAACATTCTAAATCGAAATTCACCTTCAAATACTCTAAAGTCTTCGATATTACTTTTTATCGACTTGTAACTTTTGTTTTCTTTCTTGAAGTATTCAATACAACGATAACTGTAATCTGAGTAGAAAATGTTAAAAGTAATATTGCTATACCTTTCAACACAGGCCATATTCTCATTTATGAAAACATATTTAAAAAGTTTACTTTCATCTTCTTCACTCTCAAATGTTTTTACATCTTTACCCGCTAAAGCACTTTCTTGAAATATTTTTTCAGCGATAACTCCTTCATAAAAAAGAACTGCATAATCTTCATACAAGCTTAAGTGAACATTATCTTCTAAAAGACCTTCACTTACAGCAGAATCTGTAATGGAAAGATCATTTTGAATACTCTTTGAACAAAACCCCATTTTTTTATCACAACTATAATCTCCAAAGCTTTTCCCTTCAGACATTTTAATCATTCTTTCAGCCACATCGCCTGTAATCTTTAAACTCAGTTGTGTTTTTTCACTGAGACTATATCGTAGGCTTACTTCATCAGAGCCATTTACTTGATTATCGTTTGCAGGATACATCCACAAATCAGCAAATGCTGAATTAGTAAAAATTGAAAATACTGTTAACGTAGATAAGAACATTTTTCTCATTTTAATCCTCTCGATGATTTTTTACATTCCTAATAATATTCTAATTAATGAAACATTCTCTGGTTTTTCGCTTCCATATTGTCTATGTTCTACACTATCTGGATCTAGATATGTTCCAAATAAACGATCCCAACAAGAAAACATAACTCCAAAGTTTTTATGTGTATGGTCACCTGTTTGATGATGGACCGAGTGCATATGAGGAGTTACAATAATATAAGAGAGCGATTGTAATTTATATTTAATATTTGCATGTGTAAAAAATTGAGCAAACGCACCATATGAATAAGCTATACATAATTCTGTGAAGTTTAAGTTAAACAAAAAGAAACCAACTAAGATCCCTGGTATCGCAAACATAAAAGCGTGAATAAAGCTTGATCTAAAACCACTAAACCAATAGAGGTTCTTTGGCATATGATGCCAAACATGTGCATTCCAAAGAAAATCAGTGTGCATAAGACGATGGTTTATATAAAGAAATAAGTCTGTAATTAAAAGTGATAAAAATATCTTTAAACCTGAATGGTAACCTGCAAGCAGATCCATACTTTCAATATTGAAGTATCCAATAACTCCTCTTATAGAGTTTCTTGATAAACCAACGACAACTGGAATTAGGAGAAAACCCAGGAGATCATATTTGAAATCATCCATTTTATTCATTTCTCTAGCAGGCTTTAATTTTTCAATAAGAATAAAGAATACTGCGAGCAATGCACCTGCAATTCCCTCAACGTCTTCATATGTTAAATTCAATTCATTCATTAATACCTCTTTATATTCATGATACATGACTAAAGAGACTTCATTTGATTCTTTGTAAAATTGAGAAGCGTGTATAAGTTTTTGACAGGAGAAGTCTTAGCTAAGTTCTTTATAATACATTGCATATTCAGCAATGAGAGTCTTAGACTCATCGGTAAATGACTTATTACTTGGAGAATCCTCAGCGCTATAACAAACAAGAGCCTTAGTACTTCCAACACAGAAAGCAAGAACCCCTAAGTATTTAGAAACCAATGCCTGAATGCCTTTTATTTCTCTACCATCTTTCGTCGGAACTCTTCCGACATACATAATGAGTAGTCTGCTGAAGTTAAATTTTAACCTTATTATTAGAAAAATTTGTAAAAGGAATAACAGAAAAGGATTCTTAATTTTCTTTGTTTTCTCCTGATAATTATAAATCTTCTTCAATGGATCGAAGAAGTTTATACAAAACCCTACGGGCTCACCTTTAAACGTTACAAGATAAGAAAAGAAAGGATTTAAGATATATTTGAAACTATTATAGGAGTTCTTAAA
>NZAF01000179.1 GCA_002686115.1 Halobacteriovorax sp.
CTTATATTATCAGAATAAGTCGATAGTTTTTTCTTATTTTCGACCTCTTCATTCATCGAAGACACAACATCATTAAAGCCATTACTATAACTTGTCACTAGCTTATCTATTGTTTCAATTTCTTCTTTTGAAATTACTTCTGTATCAAATTCTTTAAGTCTTGAAATCTCGTCTCGAATAGATTCAATATTTTTTTTAAAACTACTTAAATATTTTTCATCTTTTTTAATAATGAAATATTTCTCATCCTTTCTCGCTTCAAGAAGTTTTGTAAGAAGAATTCTTACTTCATCTTTAACCTTAAGTTCTCCATTAACTTTACTTTCATAAGCATTAGAAATATATCGAATCGTTAACACTGAATAGGTCATCGAAAGTGTCGTGATGACAAAAACAATACCTAGAGCTAGCCATGTTTTCATTTTAAAACTTAACGCTTTCCACATTTTCATAGGGCCTCTTTCTTTGATTAAATACGCGTATTTTATTTATTTTAGCATTATAAATGTATAGTTTTTATCGGCATAAAGTTCATATTTCTTGCCATTAAAGGAGCAGAAAGATAAATTTCTTATATGGACAAAAATACTACAGATTACAAAGAAAACTATATCCAAGCTAAAAGTGCGGTTAATTGGGATGAATACTTCATGTTTCAAGCAATTATGGCGAGTTTTAAAAGTAAAGACCCTGCGACAAAGGTTGGCTGTGTATTTGTTGACCAAAACAATCACCAAATTACATTTGGCTATAACGGTTTTGTAGCGGGAATTGATGAATCAAAACTTCCTTGGGGTAAACTTAAAACAGCTCCCCTAGAACATCAAAAATATGGGTACGTTGTTCATGCGGAAGCAAATGCAATTCTTCATAGCCCCGGCTCTTTAAAAGAATCAAAGTGCTACGTAACTCTCTTCCCATGTCATGAATGCGCTAAACTTTTAGCGTCATCCAAAGTTCAAGAGATTATCTATCTCCAAGATAAGCATCAAGGGACTGAATCAAACACTATTGCTAGAAAAATATTCGATCTAACAAATATTAAATACCGTCAATTAAAACTAGCCCCAGAGAAGATAGAACAGCTAACCGATCATTTTAAACTAATGACGGAATAAAACTGGCTTCTTTTTTTAACTTAATTTCAAAAGTAGTGTGACCATTCTTTAAAAGATATCCAAGCTCCCCACTCATACTTTCAATATTTGCCTTGGCCACAGAAAGCCCAAAACCTAGAGAGTTATTTAGATCTGTTGAAGTAAAAAAGGGATCAAACATATTTTTTATAATGTGATCTTCTATTCCTTTTCCAGAGTCAGAGATGAATAAACTATAATGAGACTCTTGATTTTCAATTGATATTGAAACCCATTTCTTTTCATTAACTGAAGCAAAGTCTTGAGCATTTTTTAAAAGGTTTATGAGAGACTGTGTTAACAATCCCTTATGACAAAGAGCACTTACATCAAATTCGCTCTTATTATAATTTAAATCAATTGAATGATTTGCATAGCTTCTCTCTACGACTGTTATCGCCATCATGATTGCCTCGCCTATATTTGAGACTTCACAATTTTTATCTTTAATTTTTACTACATTAGACATTGTCTTAATTATTCGCCCTAATCTATTTGTAGTATTACTTAATTTTGAAAGAGTTTCATAAATATCTTTATCATTAATATTTTTTTTCTTCAAGAGTATTTGTTAGTCGATAAACTTGACCGTGAATCAGTTGTAAAGGGTTATTAATTTCATGGGCAATAGCCCCTGCCATCTCTCCAAGAGCGGCGAATCTCTCTGCTTGAGCATTCTTCTCTTGCTTCAATTGCATTTCATAAAATAACTTAGAACGTGATTCTTCTATATAATTTACTAGATAATTTAGAGTAGAAGAAATGATGATCCAGCCAAAAAGAGTTCTAAATTCAAGAGGATCAAAAGGCTCTAGTGGAAATGAACTTAGACCATTTGACTTAATGACTATTACCGCAACGGAAACCTCTATCACCATAAGCCCAAAAACAATCCAGGAGGTTTTTGAGTTGTAGAATACAGATGCCATGACTGGTAAGATCATAAACCACATAAGAGTTGGAGAAATAACCTGGCCAATGCTCACATACTTTAGAGGCAAATGGTAAAGCGAAATAAAAACTAAAAAATAAACTCTATTACGATGGCACTTAGAAAACTTTGAAAATTGAAATATGAGCAAGATGACAAGGGATGTCCCCTGTATCCAAAAACCGTGGGCCACCCCATCCTTTACATAATCAAGCATAACAAGAACAAAGGTTAACGGAATTAATATCTTTATTAATGACTCTGAAATGACACCTAAATACTCATCTTTAACAATTTTTTCCATAGATTCTCTCAACGACATTTATCGGTGAAGGTTAAAGAAATATTATAGAAAAAATTAAAGTGCAACGATCTTTCTTGGAATCGAAAATTCCTTATTCAATTGGTGTGTTACTTGGATTGAACTTATATTAAACTCATTTAAAAGCTCATAAGTTAAAAGCTCAAGCTCTTCTCTAAGCTCTGGATCCAAACTTGAAAAAGGTTCATCTAAAAGTACAAGCCTAGGTTTAGCGGCAAGAGTTCGAACAAGTGCAACTCGTTGCTGCTCTCCCCCAGACAATTCTCTTGGATAACTATTGAGCCTATTTTCTAGTTTAACTTTTCTAAGCCATTCCTGCGCCTGAATGAGACGTGGATTTGCATACTCTACATTTTCTTTAATCGTCATATGAGGAAAAAGAGCATAATCCTGAAAAACCATACCAATTTCTCTTTCATGTGGTGCAACTACATTTGAGTCATCAAATAATGTTCTGCCACTTAACTTGATTTGTCCCTGATCAGGATTTTCTAATCCTGCGAGAATTCTTAGTAGAGTAGACTTGCCTCTTCCCGATGCTCCTGTAACTACTAAATGATCACCTTTCTCTAGAGATAGAGAGAAGTTCGAAAATATATTTTTCTTATTATAAGAGAATGACATATCTAATATTTCTAAAAAACTCATCTAATTTTCTCCAAGTCCCACTTTATCAAGTTTTTTTCCAAGTAGAAATAATGGAACAAGCCCTGACAGAAGGATAAAAAGTGCTGAAGGTGCAGACTCAACAAGTCTTTCATCACTTGCAAGAGTATAAATACTTACTGATAAAGTTTGAAAATTTAAAGGTGAAAGAATCATTGTTGCTGGAAGCTCTTTTAACACATCTACAAATACGATAACAAAAGATGTAAGCATCGCAGCCTTCGCATATGGAAAGTACAAGTCTTTACTCTTTTTAAAGAATGAACCTGTTTGCAAGTTTATATAAGACATTAAATTTCGAGGTATGTGCTCTTGTGAGGACCTGATATTTTCATAGGCAACTGCAAAAAAACGACAGACGAGACTATAAACCAATAACAGCTTTCCACCGACAACCAGACTCTTTCCTGCTAGATCATCTACATTTTGAAATACAACAATTATTGCAATCGCTATAATACTCCCAGGAATAGCATAGCCAAGGGCACTTAATCTGATTAAGAACCTACTAATCTTATTTTTAAAAAGAGAATGGCTAAAACCATTAACAAGAGCGAGTGCCAGACAAATAAAGCTTACAATAAACGCCATCGAAAAACTGTTAAACAAGAGGCTCAAAAATTCACTGTTAAAATATTCATACCCACCATGAACAGTAATTTGCTTGATACAATAACTAATTGGAAAAATAAATCCTATGAGAAATGGCGTTAATACAAAGATCATTAAAAGAGAATGATTTGTAAGACTAACTTCTTTTTCCTTTAGAAGCTTCATCTTTGAAGTTGTATTATAAAAACTCTTATTTCTTCTTCCCCAACTTTCAAGAAATAAACCTGAGGCCGTAAATAGAAGAAGAATCATACTTAAATTCACTGATGCTGGTAGAGAGTAAAAGCCAAACCAAGCTCTATAAATCCCTGTGGTAAAAGTATCTATTGCAAAGTGATCAGCAACACCATAATCATTTAAAGTCTCCATACAGACAAGACCGAGTCCAGCAGCATAATATGGGCGAATCCCTTTAAGTGTTATATGAAAAAAAGTATATAACGGTGAGCGCCCTAGAGTCAGAGAAGCCTCTTCTAAATCAATATTTCTAACTGAAAATCCTGCAAGACATGACATATAAACATATGGGTAAAGTGAAATACCCATCACAAAAGATGCCCAAAATATATTTCTAGTTGAAAAAGTAAATTGAAAAGTATCTACAAAGTAATAACCCAATAGATAACCAGGACAAGCAAAGGGTAACATCATGGCTACTTTTAAAAGAGATCTTTTCGCTATTTTAAAAGAAGACAATATATAGGCCGTACCTACTCCCCACAAACTTGCCCAAAAGCATGTAAGCACAAGGAGCATTAATGTGTTTGAAACATAATGAGAAAGAACTGTGTTAACAATATGAGAAAAGGTTTCATTATAACTAAAAGCCCCACGCGAAGGTAGGGCCATCAAAGGTAAAATTAAAATCAAGCTTATTACAGAAGCAATGATTTTCATAAGGTAAACTCGCTTATCTCCAACTTGCCAGATCCATAAGCTTAATGGCCTTAGGAGTGTTTTCTCCAATTTTCGTTAGAGAAAGTTGGTCAAATTTCATGTCTTGAAATTTTGCCATAAGACCAGTGATTTTAACATCTTTTCTTGCAGGGAATTCAAAATTTGCTTCAGCGAATTGCTTTTGAGCTTTCTTTGAAATCATATACTTTATAAAAGTTCGCGCATTCTCTAAATTTGGAGCATATTTACCAATACCTAAACCAGAGATATTGATATGCGCCCCTCTTCCACTCTGATTAGGAAAGATTAATTCAACATCTTTCATCACCTTAATGTCACTTTCTTTCTTTGAAGCCCACATCTTTCCAGCGTAGTAAGAATTTACAACGGCAATAGCTCCTTGACCGTTACCCATTGCTCTTAGCTGATCTCGGTCTCCACCTTGAGGTTTTCTTGCAAAGTTTTTGACAAATCCTTTAAGCCATTTACTTGTTTTTTCCTCACCATTATTTGCAACCATCGAAGCAATAAGAGATTGGTTATAAACATTACTTGAAGATCTTATAAGGATTTTGTCCTTATACTTCTCATCATTTAGCTGCTCATAAGTCGTAATAGTAGAGGGATCAATCTTTGATTTATTAACTGCAAGTACTCTTGCTCTAACACTTATTGCCGCCCATAGGTCATTCTTATCTTTTAGGTGTGACGGAATAGCCGAATCAAGTTCTTTCATCTTCAATGGTTGTAAAAGATTATAACTTGCAGCTTTCCACAGATTACCAACATCAACAGTTAAGATAATATCTGCCCCTGCTTTTTCTTTTTGAATCTTTAACCTCTCTATTAATTGAGAAGCTTTCTTAATATAGACAAGATTTACTTTAATGCCTGATTCTTTTTCAAAATCTTTTAAGATTTCTTTATCAACTGGATAATGTCGTGACGTGTAAAGATTTAGCTCTCCAGCTGCGATTGAACACATTGCAAACATCATAAAAACGAGTATCTTTGATATATTCTTCATTAATTCTCCTATACATTTATAAGAATAAACTTGCTTAAATATTGGTTCTCAATTATCGTACATGCAGTTTGAATGGTCAAACACCGGAAGTCTAGGAGCTTTAATGAAATTGTTTAGTTCTATTATCGTATCAATTTGTCTAATGTCTTGTGCCTCTTCAAAGAAGGCTCACATCACTATGGATAAATACAATAAAGACGCCTCAGAAATTATTAAACTTGCAAAGAGTAATGCTGACAAAGAACTGGTTAAGAAAAAAGCACTTGATCTTATTGAGACTGCTACGACTTTGCTGAGGGAATATAAAACTGAAAACCCTGAGTGTAACACAATGCTTAACTTTATGATTGAGTCGCGAAAAGAGATGACAAAATTATCATTAGAGAAAATTGAAAAAGATTTTCATGAAGGAGAAGCCCTACCTGCCGCTCCAGATAAGTGCTATGAGCCAAAAGAACTTATTATTCACCCAGCAACTGTTGTTATCTTAACCAATGTTAAATACAACGAAGAAGGTAGACATCAGATAGTTGAAGAACTTGAAGAAGTTATTGCTCACACTGAAGTTATTGAATAGCCCAAAATAGAAAGGGGGCCCTGCAACAAGCCCCCTGACTTTTAGCCTTCCTGGCTATTTTTTACATTAAGAGTAACTTCCTATTACCTCTTAATTTGGAAAATCTCTTGTAACATCTGATCAGCTGTAGAAATCGTCTTCGCGTTTGCTTGGAAATTTCTTTGTGCTGTCATTAAATTAACAAATTCATTTGCAATATCAACGTTTGAAAGTTCAATTGATTTTGAAAGAACTTCTCCACGTCCTGCTTCTCCTGGTTTACCCATTGCTGGTTGACCAGATTTTCTAGACTCTTTAAAAAGGTTTTTACCAACCTTAAAAAGACCTTCGTTATTTTCAAATTTTGCGACTGCAATTTGAGCAACATCTCTAGCTTCACCGTTATCGTAAACTGCTGTTAAGATCCCATCATCGTTAAAAGAAAGTGATGTTAACGTTGCTGCTGATGCACCATCTTGAGTGTGTCTCGCGATAGCTGAACCAGAACCGTATTGAGTTGAAGCATCTGTACCGTCACCACCTTCAATGATTGATTCACCAAAGTTAAAAGCAATCTTTTGATCAGGTGCTGCACCTTTATTAAAGTTAAATGAGTTTGAACCTTCACTTTCTTGTTGTAATTGACCTTTGTCATTAAAGATAAGTGTACCTTGTGCCATTTGCATCATCTTACCTGGTTCTCCACCTTCTGCATCAGCTCCATCAACCATTGCACGGTAAGTCCAGTTATTATCTTCATTTTTGTTATAGTAAAGAGTGACAAGTCTTGCTGTCCCCACATTATCATAAACAGTCATTGAGTGAGAAAAGTTAGATGTTTCTTCTGGCTCAAGAGGATTGAATTCTTTTACTTCAGCTCTTGAATCAAGGTTCATTGATACATTTACCTTTTCTGTAGCTTTCGCTGCGATTGTTGTATTACCAAGTCTGATTGGACCTTCTTTAGTAGTTATCTTACCATCTTGATTGGCTTGAAAACCTCTTACTTTATATCCATCAGCATTAACGAGATTACCTTCTTTATCAAAGTGCATTGAACCATCTCTTGTAAACCCTGGTCCAAATGGAGCATCAACTTTAAAGAAACCGTCACCTGCAATTGCAAGGTCAGTAATTGATTCTGTTCTTGTGACATCACCTTGAGTCATTAGTGGTTTAATGTGTGAAAGCTTAACACCTGCACCAAACTGATCACCACCATCGATACCTCTTAATGATAAGGCTAAAACATCTTGGAATTCTGCTCTAGAAGCTTTAAATCCGTTTGTTCCTGAGTTGGCGATGTTATCAGATACGACACCCATTCCTTGTCCAACTGCGTTTAAACCAGATACACCAATGTTAAAAGATCTTAAAATACCCATCCTATTGTCCCTCCTAGACATTAAATTCTAGTAGAGTGTGAAATGAAAAAGAGACTAAGTCTGAAACAAAAATTCCTTTTCTGCTTCAAGGTAAGTTTACAACGACGGGCAAACTTAAGAGGTTTCCGTTAGGACCAACCACTACCTTTTCATCAAACAACTACTGTCGAATCTATTTTTGTAAATACGTTTTCCTGTATGCTTCCCTTATCAATGGCCGTCACAACTTTATTTGAAGGCACATCAACAATGTAAGCAGCTTTATCTGTTATAACTAAAGAATCCCTTCCTCCTTTGGATCTAAGCTTATCCATTGCTCCTCTAAGCTTAAAGTATTCATCAGTATCAATATCTAAATTTCTTTCTTGTAATCTTTTTGCAGCATGGACGCTAAGAGAAATGCCATGCTCTTGTTGGACATCACTAATTTGTTCTTTAAGTAAGTTTTTAAATTCGTCTTGATTCTTAACGCTTGATTCACCACCAAGTCTATCTCTAAGGTCGACCTTCTTTTGGCCTGGCACCTTATTGATGTTGGGGATAAAATAATTGTTTACGTTATTATCAACCAATTTCTTTCCTTTAAGAACTACAGTTGTTCGTTAATATTATTGTACGCTTGCTTTGCAGCTTTTTGCAATCTAGGAACATTTTGCTGCGGTGCAGCCGTGTTGTTATTTTTAGGTAATTTAAAACTATCAACATCCCTTAAAAAAACTTTTTTTCCATTTTCAAGAGTTAATATCGTTTCACCATTTTCAAAATCAACTCCGTGAACAACACCTTTAGACTTTGTCTCTGCTTTAAATTGTTGCATCTGTGAGTCCCATGCTCTTACTTCGATTCTATAGTCATCTTTAACAGCACGGATCCCATCATTTTGTTTTCCATTCCAAGAAATAGTTTGTTGTCCCTGCCCCATACTCTCTCTTTCAATTTGAGTAATAAGTTGTCCCTTTGAATCATAGATATTTAAAAGGACATTCTTAGCAGGTTTCTCTAAGAAGAATGGAACATTCACATCACGGGACTCTCCATCATAATGAATCGAAGAACCTTTTGTTAAAATTTCTTTTCCAAGAAAACTTGCTCCATAGAACTTAGTTTCACTTGGAGCATTACTTCCAAGGTTATCAAGTTTTGTATTCATATTTGTCATTTGTTCGAGTTGAGAAAATTGAGCAAGATCAGCTGCGAATTGTTTTTGATCCATTGGCTTCATAGGATCTTGATTAGCAAGTTGATGAGAAAGAAGTTTTAAGAATCCATCTTTCCCCATTTTATTATGGGTTTTCTTATCGACGAATTTCCTCTCTTCCATATCCACGCCAGCAAGATCGTTAAGTTGTTCACCAACTTTTCTCGCTTCAGCACTTTTTTGCTTCACCCTCTGTGAGGCCATCTGAATATTTGAAAATGAATTTGGACCTTTGGAAGGTTTTCCTATTCCAGGCATTCTACCCTCTTGATGTTAGTAGTTAGGCGCTCATTGAGTCATTGAATTTTTCTCTGTACTGACTCCAGAGCTCTTCTCTTCTTTCACGTCCATTGCCGCTGAAAGAACTATTACCACTATATTGTCTCGAATTTTGGCCCTCGGCGCCAGAGTTATTCGATCCGGAAAAATTGTCCTGCCCACTACCTGAATTTGAACTATTAGAAGCTGAACTTGAGTTCATTGAAAGCTTAAAGTCAGATACCTTTACTCCATTATTATTTAAAGATTTTAAAAGGTTTACTTCTTGAGCTTCAAAAAACTTTTGACCTTCAGCACTTGCAGTCATGATTTTTAAATCAACCATATCTCCACCTGACTTTTGTGCGTGAACTTTAAATTGACCTAAGTCTTTATGGTTCACAACAACCTCGAGTTCAGTTTGAGAATTAATTTTGTTTGCTTCGATATAGTTTGTAACTTCTTGAATGATTTTTTCTGGAGAGCTTACATTACTTAAATCAAGTACCTTTACTGATTGAGACTTTGAATTTACTTCAAAACTCATCTCTTTAGGACTTACACTTTCAAGATTTAAAACGTTATCAGCTAACATCTCTGGACTAAGCTCTGTCTGCCCTACACCCTGTGATTTTGTTTGATTAAAATCTGCTTTAAGTGTTTCCTTTGCTTTATTGTCAAAACTCATTTTTCCAGTCTTCATATCAGTTTCAACGGCTCGCTTTAAAATACCGCCTTCACCAATTTGAGACTGTTCTTTTTGAAAAAGACTAACAGCTGATCTATTTGCTTTTATTTGTGGTTTAGAACCATTCTTAGATACTTTAGAAGAAACAAAGTCTTCAGAGAACTGTATTGAAGTTTTCACATTAGATTTTGTCTGCCCTTCTTTACCTTTAGCGATCGCAGCTTTCATCGCTGCAATATTTGTCTGAGGAAGTCTGCTAAGGAACTGAGTATCTGCATTGCCTTTTTTCGCCCCAATTGTTTTGACATCCGATTTAGGGTTTTCAAGCATCATCGTTTCAGGATTAAGAACCTTTCCTTTTCCTACTTGTAGACCATTTTTTGCAAGCTCCTCACTAGGATTTGAAACATGATTCATACCTGTAAGTTTAGAGTCGACAACGTCTGTCTGATCACTTCCCTTCAGAATGCTCATCAGGCTTTGGTTTTGTCCGTTTTTTACAAGTCCGGCACCGTCACCTTTTTTACTTAGTGTAGAAAGTAGATCTTTTTCTTCGCTCGTAAGGTGATCTGTATTTTCTGGTAAGGAGTTTAATAAGTTCTGAGCATTTTCATTTTGAGATTTACCCTTAACCTCATTCACTAGCATGGCCTTAAAAAGCTCAGCATTTTGTGCATTTACTTTATTACCTGTCTTTGCATTTTCGTTATTTAATAAAGCCTCTGAAAAGCCTTTTACACCCTCAGTATTTGCCTTACCTAAATTTTGAAAAACATTTAACATCATAAAATTTACACTCCACGCACATTGCGCACAGTGTTATTTTTTCATAAATATTAGCTGAATATAAGTGGTGGAA
Source organism: Halobacteriovorax sp. (assembly GCA_002686115.1). Classification (GTDB taxonomy): domain Bacteria; phylum Bdellovibrionota; class Bacteriovoracia; order Bacteriovoracales; family Bacteriovoracaceae; genus Halobacteriovorax_A. The sequence goes on from NZAF01000179.1 coordinate 10,536, forward strand.
AGATATTCCACCAAGGCCGACAAGATTACTCTGTTAATACTAAGCTTGCTTCATATTGGTAACCACAGCCTTCACCATTTGGCTCAGAAGCCTCTAACCACCTGATATCATAGATATCGCTAACGATTATTCGTTCACTATTCTTGTCTAAAATCTCAAGATGAAGACTGTAGGGATAATTACTTTGTTGGAGAAATAAACTAAAACTTAGTAAGTTATCATCAGATAGTTTCATTCCATACTTATTTAGTGAAGAGAAAGACTCGACGTATTCTTTATTATTAATATAGATGACAAGATCATCAAACTTTACAGTTTCTTTTAAAGCAATTGAGACGCTTAGAGTGTCATAGACAAACATCATTGTACACGCTGGTAAATAGCCAACACTTTTGTATGATTTATCCATATTACATGAGGAAAAAAAGAGAGAGAAAAGTAAGAGCGTAAATGTTCTCATCAAAACTTCCTTTTTACTTATCCACAGATCTAAAAAATGTTTTAATGGCACTATTTTGTTTTTTAATGTCATTAAGTCTATTTCTATCAGTTTCATTGATTTTTCTAATGGGAGCTTCTGAAGACTCTCGACTTCTAATGCCATACTTCTTTTCTCCTCTCACACTTTTTGCAAGATCGAGACATTGCCTTAGAACTTTTCCATTTTCTGCAGCGTCTGAAATAAGTTGTGTTGAACTTTGGTATTCTTTTACACAATTTGGATTATTTTTGATATCTTCAACGACATAGCCCCTGCTGTCTTTAAATATAGGCTCCTCTTCAGAACATGTGTCTATTAAGCGCTGAGTATTATCAAGTATGTATTCTCTCTCATTTTCTGAAAGCTCTTCTAATTCATGAAAGTCAGAATAGATATTTTCCATCTCGCGAAATGTTCTTAAGTCTTCGAGACTTTCTAAACTAACACTAGTGTCTGAATTAAAAGTGCGATGCATATCTAAGATACATGCGCTTGAGTGATCTTGAAGTTCGTAGCCTTTCTTCTTTGCGTTTTCAACAAGCTCACAACAAAAATCTCCACCAATTTTTTGCTTAATTAACCACTCTAGGCCGGCTTCAAAAAGAAGACTCGTAATCATAGCAGCGGCAATAACAATAAATGTTCCTAACATAACAGCTAACATAAAAAGATCTGCATGAGCATCGTTTAAAAACAAATGTCGATATGTATGTAACTGCCCTCTACTGATGTTGGTCAATTTTTTTGGAGAGAAAGGATTTTTCTTATTAAAGTGAAATGTTTTTCCATCAATGCTCCCCTTTATTGATCGTTCATTAACTTCATATAAGTTAAAAACATGCTCTTTATTTTCGATGGTCATTTTAGCACAAAGGACACAACCATCATTGTCTTGAAACTGCAATCTATCAAGATATGAGAGGGCTTTAGAAATTTCACCTTCTGAAATCTTTTGCGCTTTCTTTAAGTAACTTATAATAATTTGTTTATTTCGAGCGTTACTAAATCGAGAGAGACTACTTTTTATTAATGTCGGTAATATCTTCGTTTGATTATCATGTTGAGCCTTGGCATGAGCAACTGGTAAGAAGCCTAGGTGTAGTACTGAAAAAAAGAAAAATGTCTTTAAAATAGAACTTATATATTTCATAAAAACCTCTTATATAAGTCATTTCGACGAAATAAAAAGATTATTTAGTAAAATGGACGAGTATTCATCATTAAAAGTTGAGCAAAAAGCTTTCCTGCTCTTACTTTAAAAAAAAGTAGCGTAATTCATTTGGAAGGATGGGGCATGTTTTCGCCTGCCCAAAAATCTTATACCTCGTTTTTGCAACAAAGTCGTAGAAGAAGTTTAGTAAGCCTAGAGGTAATAATCTAAGGATAAAACGAATCCAAGATAAGCGCGTATATTTTATAATTTCTAAAACAGCCTTTGCTTTTACTGTCATTTTACCTTTTTCAAAGAATATAACGGCATCAATATGTTTGAACTCCTCATCAAGACCTAATTGTTTATATGACTCGCCATTTACTGGAGCATAAAAAAAATCACGACATTTAAGTTTAAAGAGTAGAAAATTTACAAATGAATTGCAAATAAGACATTGATCATCAAAGAAAACAATTTTCTTTTCCTTAAGATTTTCCATCTAATTATTTTTTTAATGTCATATATTGTTTTTGTAATTTTGCTGAAATTTCTTTTTTCATGAGGTTGAAAATTTTAGCGACCTTGACCGCATCAAGTTCCCCCATAATTTTCACTGCAAGACTTGGATCTTGTTGAGATAATAAATCAGCTGCAGTCTGTGGCTTCATCCCAGATACAACATCGACCATATGTCTTAGTCTTCTCTCTACTTTCTTATCTTCTTTATCAAGACAAGCTAAAAAATTCTTTTGTTCTTTATTAAATTCAGCGAATCTATTTTTAAGCTCTTTTTCATTGAGTTTTAACTGTTCTTCTCTTTTACTTAGAAGCTTCTCTTTTTCAAGTAGAGCCTCTTCTTTCTTTAGAAGTTCATTTGAAAACTCAATCAGATTGGATCTACCAACCTTCTTCATTCTTTTTTCAAACTCATCTTGTACAGCTTTTTTAAAATCTTCCTCACTATATTTTAAGTCTTTATCTTTATTCTCTTGTCCAAAAACTGTTAAAGAAAGCAAGAGAATTAACACTGCATAAATTTTCATAATAACTTCTCTCTGTGTCTTTTAGCCTGCATAAGTTCATCGATAGCTTCTTGACGTTTTTTCTCTGTACTCTTTTCAAAAGCTGTTTTATTTTTTTCTTTCAAGTTTTCAATTACCTTTACATCACCTTTCGCCTCAGCAAGTTCTCTTCTTTTTTCTTCATACTTTCTTTGAAGGCTATAAAGTATATTTTCTTGCGCTTTATAGTCCTCAGTTTTTGCCTCAATGAACTGAGGAAAAAACTGAACCATACTTGCTCCCGCAGGCTCGTTTAGAAAGGCTTCTTGGGCCTTATAACATTCTTCTATATCTAATTTAGCTTTATCTATATTTGCCTTAGTCTGTTCAATATCTTTGAGAATCTCACCGAGCTCGACTTTTATACGCTTCTCTTTAAATTCTCTAACCTTGAGAAGTCCATCAAGTTTGAATTTAAATTTCTTGGCCATCTAAAATCCTAATCTTCTTCTCTGGCTGGCGGATTTATTGAATCCTCAGCATATTTCGCTAGAGATACCATATTATCATATAATTCATCTGTACTCATAGGCTCACTCAGCCCTTGATATTGCTTTAATAGATCCATTAGCTGATCATGAATAACAAGAGCTTTATCAACCTTAGGATTAGAGCCTTTAGCATAAGCCCCAACATTAATTAAGTCTTCATTATCTCTATATGCTGCCATAAGATCTCGAAGATGTCCGGCAACTACTTGATGTTCTCTTGTCACAACTTTATTCATGACCCTTGATAATGACTGTAATACGTCAATTGCTGGAAATTGGTTTTTAGAGGCAAGCTCACGTGAGAGAATAATGTGACCATCACTAATACCTCTAACAGCATCAGCAATCGGCTCATCCATATCTCCCCCCTCAACAAGAACAGTATATATTCCTGTGATCGTACCCGCTTTAGTAGTTCCTGCTCTTTCTAAAAGTTTAGGTAATTGAGCAAACACTGTAGGAGTATAACCTTTTTGACCTGGTGGCTCTCCAGCACTAAGTGAAATTTCTCTATAGGCCATCGCAAAACGAGTAACAGAGTCCATCATAAGTAGAACATCTTTGCTTTCATCCCTAAAATGCTCAGCAATGGTTGTCGCAACAAATGCAGCTTTGGCACGAATTAGGGCGGAAGTATCAGAAGTTGCTACAACCACAATTGACTTTGCAAGTCCCTCTGGTCCAAGATCATTTTCAATAAATTCTCTAACCTCTCTACCCCTTTCTCCAATTAATGCAATGACATTAATATCTGCAGAAGAGCTCTGTGCGATCATCCCAAGAGTTACGGACTTACCCACACCAGAACCTGCCATAATAGCAAGTCTTTGACCTTTTCCAACAGTCATAAATGCATTAATAGCATTTACTCCAGAATCTAAACTTTCTTTAATCGGAGGTCTTTCTAAAGGATTTATAGGTGCACCATATATAGATCTAACTGTTCGAGACTTTTCAATTGCACCCTTACCGTCAATAGGATTTCCCTGAAAGTCTATCACTCGACCTATTAATTCAGGTCCAACATGTATTTTTGTTGTTAAATCTTTTAAGTACACCTTCGTTTCAGAATTAATCCCTGTTAGTTCTTCATAAGGCATCGTAAGACACTTGTTGCCATCAATTGAAACAACTTCTCCAAGGCATGAGTCGCCAAATTCTGTCACAAATTCTACGTTACTACCAATAACAGCTCTTGCCAGGTTAACCTCATAGAGCATACCTTTTGAAGAGACGACCTTTCCTATTTTTTGATACGGAGAAGAATACTCGTAAGTTTTATGAATAGTTTCTATATCGAGGGATTTACTCATCATCGCCAGAGTCCACCTCATCTACATCATTGACGACAAGATTATCTTCATGATGACCTTCTACACCAACAGATTCAAAGATTTTATCTAGGCTTTTAAATTGCTCATAAAGAGAGCCGTTGATAATTCCATTTGAGGTTTCTAAGACAATACCTGTACCTTGTATATCAAAGTCCGATTCGACTCTTACATTTGTTAGTTTTCCAAGATTATCTTGAATTGTTTCTAGAACGTCTGGCATCATTTCAAAATGTTTTTGATCTACTTGAATTAGGAGGTTTGATTTAACACCTGCTTCAACGATTAACTTTTCTAACAGTCTTTCAATATACTTTCCATCGTCTTTTAACTCACGTAAAACAATCCACTTTGAAAGATTTTTAAGCATTATATAAAGTTGATTCTTTTGACTCTTAAGTATCTCTTCTTTAGTAGAGAGAACATCGTTGATCATTTCATTAAGAATGATCATCTTCTCTTCTGTCTGAGCTCTTGTTTGTTCATAAATGTCTTGACGACCTTTTTCAATGCCTTCTTCATAACCCTTTTTATAAGCATTCTCTTCCATTTTAGAGACACGCTTACGGACTTCATTTTCTACAGCTTCTTCTCTTTCGACATCTTCTTGTTTTTTTATTCCACGGTGTTGACGTACAATTGGAGAGATATCAAAGCCATTGAGTTCAGACTGTGTTCTTTCTAGCTTTATAGATTTTTGATGAGCTTCTCGAATAATAGGAGTATTAATATCGAGTTCATTAAAGTTAAAACTCTTAACTTCTCCATCATCAAACTTATCTGAAAATGACTGAAACTCATATTCTTGTACTTCTAATTCTAGGTCTTTACTTAACATATCTATTCCCCTAAGCAGCTAAACCATTAAACAAGAGCATCTCCTTCTCCACCTCTAGAAATAAAGGCTTTCCCTTGAGATTCAAGCTCTTTACATTTTTGAACGATTTCAGCTTGTGCTTTTTCAACATCTGAAAGCTTTGTTGGCCCAAGAGCATCAAGGTCTTCGTTAAGAAGAGTTGCCGCTCTGTTTGACATATTTTTAAAGAGTTTAGCTTTAATTTCTTCTGGTGCTGTTTTAAGAGCAATAACAAGCTTCTGTTGATCAACTTCTTTAAGAAGTGCTTGGATACCACGATCATCAACATAGACAAGATCTTCGAAAACAAACATAAGTTTTCTAATCTCTTCAGCAAGTTCTGGATCTTTTTCTTCAACTCTTCCCATGATATTTTTCTCAGAGTTTTTATCCATGAGGTTAAGCATATCAGCAATCGGCTCAACACCACCAAGCTGATTAGTATCAATTGACCCAAGTGTACTAAGCTCTGTTTTAAGAACATCATCAAGTTGTGCGATAAGCTCAGGAGATACAAAGTCAAGATTAGCAACCCTTAGAACAACTTCAGCCTGAAGTCCTTCTGGCAGACGTCTTAAGACATCCACTTTTCTCTCACTATTTAAGTGAGCGACAATTAATGCAATAGTTTGCGGGTGCTCGTTGATTAAAAAGTTTGCTAAGGTTCTTGTATCAACTAACTCTAGTGACTCAAGAGTGTTCGCAGTTCCAACATCAACAATTTGTCCAAGAAGTTGTTTTGCTCTATCTTCTCCAAGAGCATTCACGATAAAATCTCTACCTGAGTTTTCAGAGAAAAGTAGATCATTTTCTTCATTCAGTTGAGAATAGAATTCTTCCAGAACTCTTTTGATCATCCAAATTGGAGCTCTTTTAATATTTCCCATGGCATTGATCATACGCTTGACATCATTATCTCTCATATAAGAGAAGATAAGTTGTGTCGTCTGAACACCAAGGGAACTTAATAGAAGTGCCGCCTTGTCCTGACCATTTAACAACGAATATTCTACATCTGGATCTAGTGAATCTGCCACGCTATTCTCCTAACTCTTAAGCGATCTGTTTATCTGATTCATTTGTGTGGATCATCTCATGTAAGATCTGAGCTGCCTTACTTGGATTCCCCTCAACAAGTGATACAATCTTTTCTCTAAGCATATTACCCTCAATCTTTTCGGGATTGAGCTTCTCTTCAATTTGCGGAAGTGCATCCTCCAGTCCTGGTAACTTTTGATTTGCCTGAACTTTTTCAAGCTCTTCAAGAGTTTTAGGTAGGAAGTCTTCAACTGTTTCAACTGTGTTGTCAGTAACCCACTGTATGAATGGTCTCACAACGATAAAGAAAAATAGAGAGATCGCTAAACCAACAACTGTATACTTAATAAAGTTCTTAATAAGCTCTCTATTCTCTTTCTCTCTCATTAGTGCTTCTACTGATGAAAGATCTTCTTGGTGAAACTCCATGTTCTTAATTGTTATCTGGTCACCTCTTTTTTCAGAGATACCAAGTGCTGAAGCAACAACCGCCTGAAAGTTTGCGATATCAGCATCAGACCATGGCTCATACTTCATTGTTGTCACACCATCAGCTGTTATCGGCACTCTCTTTCCATCAACCATCACGGCTGCAGAAATCTTTGCAACTCTTCCTGTAGGATTTTTTGATTTCGTTACTTTTGTTGGAACATTATAATTCCTAGTCGAAAGCTCTTTATCCACATCATTTCTAGTCTCAGGTATTCCTGGCTGAGGTGTTTCTCCTGGTAGATTAGCTCTTGCCCCAGGTATTCCCTGTGGAGAAGGTCTAGACCCCTGAAGAACTTGTTTATTCTTCACTTCAGAAAGTACTGCCTTTGATTCATCATCATATGAAGTTTGCGTTGAAACTGACTCCGTAAAGTCCATATCAACTGAAACCTTAGCAATAACCTTTCCTGCACCTACAACTTTAGATAGTATTTCTTCAATTTGTGCTTCGTACTTTCTATTAAGCTTTGATTGCAAGGCCAACTTATTAGCAGTATTTGCAGTAACAGAATCCCCAATATTATCTGAGAGCTTCTTCCCTCTATGATCTAAAATAACGACAGCTTCAGGTCTCATACCTTCTACAGAACTTGCTACGAGTGAGCCGATACCTTTAATTTCCATCTCTGTTAGAGAGACTCCTCTTCCAAGCTCTAAAACAACAGAAGCTGTTGGTGGTTTTTTCTCCGACACAAATGGTGAACTCTCTGGGATGTTTAAGTGAACCCTTGCTCTTTTAACACCTCTTAAGTGCTTAATCGTTTTAACAAGTTCACCTTCAAGAGCTCTTTGTTTATTTACCTTTTGAACAAAGCTTGTTGTCCCAAAAGACTGTTTATCAAAGACCTCATAACCAACAGTACCTGAAAATGTAAAACCAGAAGTCATCATTTTAAGTCTTACAACTTCAACCATGTCTTCAGGTACACTAACAGACTTTTCATCTGAAGATGTTTGGACAGAGATTCCATTTTCTTTTAAGAAGATTTGAACCTTTCTCGAGTCTTCTTTGTTTAGATCGTTATAGAGAGCCTTATACCTAGTCTTTGATGCCCAAAGAACAACGGCAAGGAGCCCTATTACAATGAATGCTCCGACTGAAATCAAACTGATCTTTTTACCAGAATCTAGACTCTGATAAAACTCAGTAAAATTTCGAATCACCTTTTCTATTAAATCTTTCAAGTGAATCCTCCTGACTCAACTCTCCTGTAGGAAACATCCTATTCCCTACATCCCCCAAAACTTATATGTTAAACCTGCATACGCATAACTTCACGATATGCCTCAATAACCTTCGTTCTTATTTGATTCATCGTCTTAAAGGCAATCTCTGCCTTTTCAACTGCAAGCATCGTCTCATGAAGGTTTTTACTCTTTCCCGAGACAAGCTTTTGTACTGCCACATCAGCTTCTTTTTGTAGACTATTAACGTCCATAATCTGAGTGGCAAGTAACTCACTAAAACTTTTATTCTTCTCTGTAGGCGAAAGTTTCGTCCCTTCGAAGTCTTTAAAGTCAATGGCACCTTCTAGGTCAGCACTAGAAGCCCATTTCTTCATATCATGCTGATTAAAAATGTCATTCATCATCTGTAAGTTGCTTATAGCCATGCTTACTCCTCATTCAAAACTTAAGGCTTCGCCTTATATCAGTCGCTATCGCGGCTGATGCCTAGAATCTCACGATTCTAGTTATTTCCAATTTCCAGCGCTTTCATGGCCATGCCTTTTGTTGTATTCATGACATTGATATTGGCCTCATAAGCTCGAGATGCTGAGATCATATTTGCCATCTCTTCCATCACATTAATATTTGGATATGCTACATACCCTTGCTCGTTTGCTTCAGGGTGATTTGGTTCATACTTTAAAATCGGTGGATTATCAGTAGAGATTACTTCCGTTGCATGAACTTGCTCAGCCTGAGCGTCTAATTCACCTTCAAGAATTTCAGAGAAACTCTCTCTTGCTGGCTCACTTCCAAAGACAACTTCTTTCTTCCTATAAGGACCACCTTCAGCAGTTCTAGTGGTCTGAGCATTCGCAATATTAGATGAAATAGCTGCCATTCTCTTCTTTTGAGCAGCGATTCCAGATGAACTAATTTTTAAGGTCGTCAAAAGGTCCATTCAGTCCCCCCCTATTTTTCACTTTGTATTGTGTACTTAAGAAGCCCTAGCTTCTTATTTAAAAGCTTTACAGACGCATCATATAAAACTTTATTATCGACCATTCTGGCCATTTCAGCGTCGCGATCAACAGTGTTTCCATCATCGCTCACGACGCCGTTTGGATCTTCATAGATTTCTGGTTTGAGGTTATCAAAGCCACCACTTCCCACATCATAATGACGCTCATCGGAGGCAAGCATCTCCAGGTTCCCATCCACATCTAATGCTCTCTGGAGTGCCGCTTCAAAATCTAATCTCTTAGCTTTGAAGTTAGGCGTATCAGCATTACTGATATTCGACGTGATCAGTTGTTGCCTCATCTCTCTCATTTTAAGAGATGCTGCAAGTGCCTTCATTGTTTTATCCTCAATTCTCATAAAACCTCTGTGCTCCCTTAAGAGTTATCTTAAGTTTACGAAGTATGAGTTACCTTCATTTCTGTATTCATTGATCTTATTTCTAAGTGTTCTAATTGATACACCTAAGATCTTCGCTGCCTGTGTTCTATTTTCTGAAGTATGAACAAGTGCTTTCTTAATAAGAAGTCTTTCAGCTTCCTTAAGTGACATAAGTCTGATTCCTTCACTATCATCATCAGAGATAATATTAACGGCTTTCTTCTCACCAATTTCAAGAAGCTCTTCAGTAATCACTTCACCTTCAATATTTTGAAGAGTACTTTCGATGATTGCTTTAAGTTCTTTTACATTGTGGGTCCAGTAATGACCTACAATCTTCTTCATTGCTTCTTCACTTACTGTGATATTTGCACTTTCAGTGATTTCAGAAATAATATTTTTTGCGATTAACTCAATATCACCAACTCTCTCTCTAAGTGGAGTAAGAGTAATTGAGTTACTTGATATTAATGTATAAAGACCTCTGTAGAATCTTCCAGCACCAACAAGCTTTGAAAGATTTTTTGTTGTTGTAGCAACAAGTCTTACATCAATTTCATAATCTTCTAATTCACCAAGAATTTTATGTAATTTCTTTTGAAAAACGTCTTCTAGACCATCGACGTTAACAAGAACAATTGTTCCTCCGTTACCATTCTCTAGAACACCTTTAACAAATCTTCCTGTTTCTGGGTCTCTGTATCCTAAGATTTGATTTTCAACGTCAACAGTTTCTTTAGAACAATCAACCATATAAATAGGCTTATTTCCTCTTGTAGAGTTAGCGTGAATGTACTCTGCTAATGTTTTCTTTCCGATCCCAGCTTCACCTACTACTAAAACTGGTGTTTTTGTGACGGCTACGTTCTTTGCAACCTTTAGAGACTTTACGATTTTAGGATCTTGTCCAAAGTACTCTGCTGATGTGTTCATTTGACCTCCTGTCGTCATTTTTTAACTCTCATTCCATGAGCTAATTTAAATTGATCTATTCCTTAAGTTTAATAATGTTAACTCTGACTTTGCCATTTCTTTTATGTATGGCTCTGTGTCTTTATCATTTACAAGCTCATTTAAGAATTTCTTTCCTTCGTCATCCTTATTAACCTTGATTAAATGTCTTCCATATAGATACTTCACTCTATTGCGATACTCTGAATTTTCATATTCTTTTAAAAAAGTCTTTGCTTCTGTCTCTGCCTTTGGACTTAAACTAGAAAATAATATTTCAGATCTCAGGTATCCAACTCTTTCTTTTAAGTTTTGAAGAGCTTGTGCATTATCACCAATCTTTTGAACATCTTTAAGAAGAGCTTGGCTGACTTCTAAAAACTTATCTTTCTTGATTAGCTTATAAATACTCTCCAAATAATTCCCTACAGATAAAATTAGGTCATTACCGTCAATAGAATTAAAATTTGAACTCTTTGCAAAGAATGTCTCAAAGCTAGACTCAGCATCTTTATATTTTTTCATCTCAAAGCTTGCTAGAGCTTGATAAAAAATAGCTTTTGCAGATGATGACTTTCTTGATTTCATCTGAGAGATAAGTCTAGATACTGTATCCCAATTCTTTAGCTTGATGTTTCTGATGAGCTTTAACTCTGACAAGATGGCATTGCGACCGTCAATTTCTTGTCTCTTAAGCCAAATTGGGTATGATCTCACTTTTACATTATCAGCACTCGCTAGATTAGAATAAATTCTTTCAAATCCATCCCAAAGTCCTAAGTTAAGATAAGACTTAGCAATGATAAACTGAATACTTGGATCCATAGCAACTTTAGAGAAATAAATCTCTTTATAAATTTCCCACGCTCTAATGGCCCTAGAAAACTTGTTTTGGTTATAATTCTTTTGAATAATTCCAAAAACAATCTCTGCTCCGTCACCATGAAATACTTTTTTAATCTCAGCCTTCATTGATGTTAAAGGGAGTGCCGTTAGAAAACTTAAAGCCTTATTATATTCTTTATCAACGATAAATGTTCTAAGTCTCACAAGCCATAATAGTTCTTGAAGATCATCATTTAATTTAGTTTTATCATCAGCCTCAATAAAGACACGTGTCTCAATGTCTTCTTTCGTTGGCTCTTTTTTTCTAATCGTTCTAAGTGCAACATATCTGAGCTTTGCTTCAAAGCTAGCGTCTTTATCCTGTGAACGATTAATTGCGTTCTTATATAGAGCGAGAGTTTCACTAAAGTTTTTACCGAGAATCTCGTATGCATGAGCGATACGAACACGAGCTTTCGAAGAGCCTGAATGATAGGAATGCTTATCTAGAAGTTCATCATAAATCTTAATTGCCTTATCATAATCAGAGTTTCTAAAATATGCTTCCCCTACATTGAAGTAGATTGAAGGAAGTAAAACTCCAGTATTCTTTGCAACAAATTTCTCGTAATTTGAAATCGCTTGATCTTCTTTATTATTATTTAATAGTGAATAAAGTTCATAAGCTAGAATCTTTTGCTTTGAGATAATCTTATTTATCGTTTTCTCTCTCGCAAGCTCTTCAATTTGTTCTGTCTGGTTTAATTTCGCTAAACAATGAAACATTAACTCTGAAGCATGCTCAAGTTCTTCATAGTCAAAGTTTTCTTTTGCATCAGCAAAGAATCTCTTCGCATACTTTAAGGTTTGTATATAATCATCCTTTGCAAGAAAGAATTGAATCATATACTTTGAAAGACCTTTTCTAAGTTCATAATCTTTTGTTCTATCAACGATATTAGAAAACATTGAGATTGAAGTTTGAATAGGCTTTAAGTCACCCTTGTCTCTACTTTCTCTTAATAAAGCATTGGCCTTCAGATACTCGTTAAATGAATAGTTTTCATCTTCACCGTATTTTTTCTCGTATAGCTTTATCGACTTATACATTAGTCCATACTTTCTCTTCTTATAGAAGTTTACTGAAAGCTGCATATGAGCTTCTTTATCACTCTCTTCAAAATTTCTATCTTTTATTGGGTAGAAATATTCAGGAGTTTTCCTTGAAAGATCAATAAAATCTTTAAGGTCTGGAATCAATGCTTCGTAATTATAAATAAATGGTGCTCCATAACGATAGTCTCGATATGGTAGTTCTTTATTAACAACTATTTTTACCTTTGATGGCTTAAGCCTTACTACTCTTTTCTTTTGAACTTTTGCAATTTTCTTTGCAGGGCTTTGTTTAACAACCTTAGGCGCTGGAGCTTTAACAGCTGCAGACTTTTGAGAAACCTCATTTTCATCTTTCCACAAGTCTACAAAGTATGCTTTTTCTCTTTCTTTATAGAAAGTAAAAATTTCGATGTCTTCATTTAAAGTAATCGTAAAACCAAATACATTGTTACCTTCTGAAGGAAGATTCTTTTCAATGCTTTTAATTTTAGAGTTCTTTAAATTCATTAAATCTTTTTTGAGGTTTTGGTATAGGTCATTATTAAGAGTCTTAACGTATATCTTGTTGTTGATCTTATTAACTTTTAAAAGTTCTTTTGAAGAATAAAATTTCATTCGGAAGTAATCACCTGCTTCTTCTTTTAAGAAAACCTTTTCAGCAAGAGCCGAAGCACTAATGATAAATGCTATAAAAGTGATTAATGTGAAATTAACTGATCTTTTTTTCATTTAGGTAGAAACTTCCTGTTTCAAATTGTTACTGTCAAAAAACTGTTAGTTCATTCCTCCTGAATTTAACTAACATAGTTATTCTACCGTTTTTTGAAAAATTTAAAAGGAAAATTTTTCTCATAGGAGATTTTTTCCATGTCAATCTTCTAACAGCTATAAATTGTGAGAAACCCGAGTGTCCTACTAGGACAGGTGGTTACCTTTTGACCCTGAATCGAATAAAATATCTTTATATAGAGGTTCATGATGAAGAAGATGGGATTTATGTTTTTGGCCATAGGCTTGTTTGCCGCCTATGGAACATATAACTTAAAAACAACTAAAAAATTTAATTATAGAAATACACAGTTTACTGGTACTGCAAATAGTGACCCCGAAACATATCAAGGCACTGTGAATATAGCGATGATTCTATCAGTTGTTGGTATTGGTGGTGGTTTAATTATGATTATGAAAGGAAAATCTTAACCAATTATTGAGTCATTCCAAATTCAGATAGATTTCTCTTTTTCATTTTTTCAATAAGAGTTGTTCTATTCATCTGTAAAAGCTTTGAAGCTTGGTTCTTATTTCCAGAAGTTCTTTCAAGAGCTTGTTTAATTAAAGACTCTTCTACTTGATTTAAAAATCCCTTAAGATTTAGTCCTTCATCAGGTAGAGAAACTACTTCTTCAAATTGAATCAGTTTATGATTAGTAAGTGCTAAAACCTTTGGAGGTAAGTCTTCAACCTCTATTGTTCCACCACCTTTTAAGATAACAAGGCGTTCAATTAAGTTTTCAAGCTCTCTAACATTTCCAGGCCATTCGTAGCTCATTAATATCTCTAGCACCTGATCATTAAACTTAATTGCATTTCTTCCATCAGCACTAACAAACCTAGATAAGAAGTATGAAATAAGAAGTGGAATATCTTCTCTTCTCTCTTTTAGCGCTGGTAACCTTACAGGAATAACATTTAGACGATAGAAGAGATCTTCTCTAAAGTTTCCATCACTCACAGACTTTTCAAGATCACGGTGAGTTGCTGTTATAATTCTAACGTTAATAGGAATTGGACTTGTTGATCCAACTCTTTCGATTTCTCTATTCTGTAAAACTCTTAATAGTTTAACTTGTAATAAAAGTGGCATATCGCCAATTTCATCCAAGAAGATCGAACCTTTATCAGCGACCTCAAATCTTCCAATTCGAGTTGAAACAGCACCTGTAAATGCTCCTTTCTCATGACCAAAAAGTTCACTTTCAAGAAGATCACCAGGTATTGCCCCACAATTTACAGAGATACAATTTTGATTATTTCTATTTGATAATTCATGAATGGCCTTAGCAACTAGCTCTTTACCTGTACCAGAGGGACCTCCGATCAGAATTGTAGAGTCAGAATTAGCGACTTTTTTAATTCGATCAAAGATTTTTCGCATAATCTTTGATCTTCCAATCATGCCGCAGAACATGTCATCTTCAGTAGGCTCGATAAGTTCGAATTTATGAAGTCCTGGTTTGGCATTTTCCTTTCTTTCTATATTGAAAAGCCTTGGATCAACATTCATCTTCTGAGTCATCACTCTTACGACAAGATCTTTTAATACTGTTAATTCAAAAGGCTTTGTAAGATAGTGGAAAACACCTTTTTTAGTAGCAGCGATTGCTGTTTCAATAGATGCAAAACCAGTCATAACAATTGAGATAAAATTATAATTTTTTTCTTTAAGAATATCTAAAAGATAAAGACCATCATTATTAGAGTTTTCAAAGCTAATATCCGTAATTAAGCAAAATGGCTTATTTTCAGCCCTTTGCTCAAGAAATTCTAGTAACTCGTTAGGTCCTACAAAGGATTTAACAGAAAGGCCGACAACTTTTACTAAGTACTGATGAATACTTCTTGAAAGTAGTTTGTCATCTTCAACAAGGTAGATCTCAGGGATTTCTCCAACACTTGTTTTCGTAGCATCGTTATCAATATCAAATGATTGGTTTAAAAAGTTAATGTCTTCCATGTGTTCTGTGTCTCCATAAAGAATTCGTTGAATTCTCTCTTAAAAATCGTATCTACAGAACTTATATGTGTCAAATAATCGACGCTCGACAATTTTGCCCAGGTATTTCTAAGCTATTGAATATATTGACTTCGTTTCTAAAAAGATCTTACGGCATTAATAAAGTTCTGAACTGCGACATCTGGGCCCCCGGAATATGCCCAATAAAACACAAATAAAGAGCAAACGAGACCACAGGCAAAGAAAAATGCAGCAAGACTTCTTATATCCTTAAGCCAAAAAAGATAACCAAAGGGCATAAAGATAAAAAATCCTGGAACACACCAAAAAGGAATGTATCTCACCATAAATTGAAGAAACTCATACATGGCCTCTCCTTAGATGCGCGTTCCAATTCTTGAAGGTCTAAAATGAAATGGCTCTTGTGACCAAGGATAAACAAGTGACATCCATACGAAGAATGCCTTACCTCTTACGAGTTCAAGAGGCACCGTTCCCCAGTATCTGGAGTCCGCAGAGAAATCTCTATTATCACCTAGAACAAAGACATGTCCTTCTGGAACAATATACTTTTGAGGTGGATCAGCTTTTTTTCTAGAGTCTTGACCTGTTATAAATTCCTTATCTCCAATTTTTTGGCGATAAAAAACCATTTGTTCTGGATCGAAACCTGGCTTAGGGTCGTAGAGCTCACGATACTTTGCATCGTCTTTTACAACCTCTCTTTCTATCTTCTTCCCATTGATATAAAGATCATTATCAAAAATCTCTATGACATCTCCAGGAATACCAATCGTTCTTTTAACAAAGAGAATACTTTTATCTCTTGGAAATTCAAAAACAATGATATCTCCTCGCTCTGGAACCTCTTGCTCACCGAAGTAAATTGGTTCCCACCTCTTATCTAATCCAAGCCAATCAGAATATGTTCCAAAAAACTCAGAGAAAGGAACTTTAAAACCATAGCTCATTTTATTTACAACAATAGAGTCACCAATTGCGTTTGTTGGCAAAAGTGAACCTGAGGGAATATGGTAGTGATCAATAAAGGTTGATCTAAAACCAAAAACGATAAAGAAGATATAAATCCAAGACCAAGTCTCATATAAGAACCATTCTTTTGTCCAAGCCTTTGGTTTTTCTTTTGTCTTAGTCTCTTGATTTGATGAAGTATTATCTAAAACTTCAGGTGTGTTTTCTGTTTGCTCTTCGCTCAAAGTTATCTCCAAATCATTTAAAATAAAGACTATTCTATCTGAAAATTGACGAGTGTTCTAGTGTGGAGATAGTATCAAGTAATAAATTAAATTCACGGAGGAATTATGAAGCGTCTTGTTATTTTACTTTCTTTATCCTTACCTGCTTTTTCAGCGCCAATTCTAAGTTGTTTTAATAACTCACCTACTGGTGGTGTTGGTTTCTCATATGAAAATTGTGTGAATAGAAACTTTAGAGAAATTAGATATCAGCTCAACTTAAGACTTGATACTTGTACTAACTGGGGAACTCAAGTGAATCCAAGTTATCCTTATTGTATAGATAGAAATTTTAGAGAGATCAGGAGAGAGTTTCCATCATACTTTATGCGTTCATGTACTAATTATGGTCCTAATCTTAGCTGGTTTTTTCAAAACTGTGTAAACGACAACTTTAGAACTGCTGAAAGAATCATTAGAGAGCTGGACTTAGAGCCTTAAGACTCTTAATTAATCCTGAGATAAAAGATAAGACCTTTTTATCTCTGCTAACTCTTGTGCCGTTAAGGTACTCTTGGAAGATGAGCCTTGAAGCTTATAGATTCTATTAATAAAACGTCTCATGGCCATCTTCCTTGACTCATCTAAGCAGTGAATGATTCCACGAAAACAGCCAGGTTTTCTTTCTTCCTCAGACCCCTCTGGATGTGGAACAATGACTATTTGAAAGGCAATTGGATGAGTGACCCAAAAAATAGAACCGATCTTTAAGGGCTTATCTGAAGTAAATACAATATCAAATTCTGAAATACTCATTACTTCAAAGTCAACTTCTACAGAAATATTACCTTCATCTGAATCAAAAGGAATGATCACCTCATGTTCAAAGATGTACTTAGGTAACACTTCTTTTTCCAAACTTGCCGTTGGTATCTTTTTTAATCTTTTAGTACTTCTATTTTCTTCTGCTTCGATCTTCTTTTTCTTATAAAGAATCATCACTTTATCAATAAATGATTGATTGATGGACTCTGGGTTTTGAATCACAAAATGATATTCTAGATAATGTTGAAGTTCTCGAAATCCGAGACCTTTGTAATTAAAGATTAAGACATATGGAAAGTAGTTTCTATGATGTACAAAGTTAGAAGTATATTCTTTAATTTGCTCTAAGTCATCAAAGTCATTCCAGTCAAAGACAACAACACTTGGATAATCCTCTGAGACTTCCTCGAACGAGTCCTTGATTTCAGACCTAAAATATAAATTGTACTTATAATCTTTAAACTGATCATATGTCTTTGAAGACTTGCTATAAACAACTAAAACCTCTGTTTTAAAATCTAGAAGAGATGAATTTTTAAAAAGATAATTTTGAAAAATCGATCTTGCCATCCACTCGTATTTTTCATCAGGCTGAACAAAGTCAGTCTTTTCATCTTCTGGCACTTCTTCTGGCTCTTGTGTCTTAGCTGAAGTAATCAAGAGGTTTTTTTGCTTTTTTTCTACTGCAAACCATTCTTTTACAAACTCTGGCTCAACAACAGAATCATTGGAGTCATAGCTTAGCTGATTTAAAAACATATGAGCGGAGTCTTTTTTGAATGGTTTTAAAAAGTACTTAAACTCAAGTTCATAAATATTATTAAAGTGAAAGCTACTTATTTTCTTTTTAACATCTTTCATTCTATGCATATGTGAATGAAAAAAGTCTTGAGGAAAATTAGGTTGAATCATCGTCATTTTATCTATTTCAAAATCATAGTCAGTTTCTAAAATAGCAAAGTCTCTTTGAACACTTCTAACTTTAACTAATTGTTTAAAAGTCATTATATCTGTGTAATATACTCGGACATACTTACTCATGTTAACAGGCTTCATGAATACCGCTCTCATCAGATAAACAATAATATCTGTATTCTCAACTCCCTTATAAAAGTAGATAAATTCGCCTGTTGAAGGGTTTTGTTTGGTGTAAGCTGGAACAGAGTCAGGTGTCATAAGTACTAAAAAATGCTTAATTTTTTTAGAGACACCAACGAGAGATCTTTTAAAATTTCTAAGATCTGTCTTAGCTTTAAAGAAATCAAGAATAATAACATCAGCTTCTAAATTATAACAATATTTAAGAACAGAGTCTGTGTCTGTTAATTCTACATGAATGAACTCAAGTTCATTCTCCTCTTCTTCTCCACTCTCATCTATGGCCTTAATCTCATCGCCAAGCTTAGTTGAGTATTCTGATTCTGTACCAAAGTAGATAATTTTTTTCATATATAAATCTTTTAATCTTAGTATATAATATAAACGTATTTTTAATTATATTAAAGAGGTAAGAAATGTTAAAACCTGAAACTCATTTTTTAATTGTAGATGACTATTCGACAATAAGAAATCTCGTGACATCGCAGCTATTAGACTTTGGTTTTTCAGGAAATTTTTCTGAAGCAGAGAATGTCGATGAAGCAATAGAAATTATGGGTGAAACACCTGTTGATTTTATTATTTCGGACTGGAATATGCCTGGTAAAACGGGCTTTGAATTCTTAAAGTGGGTTCGTGCTCAGGACAAATATGCAAAACTTCCATTTCTCATTCTAACAACTGAAAATGAACAAGAAAAAATCCTTGATGCTATCAGTGAAGGAGCCTCAAACTTTCTCTTAAAGCCTTGGGAAGAAGAGGATCTGAGTGAGAAAATCCAGTTGGCCTTTCAACAACATAACTAAACAAATTATTTATTGATAATTGGAGCTTCTCCAAAGCTCATATAAGCCTGCCTATCACCTATGCAGTGATACGTGTATATAGTTTCATCATATAACGACATTTTTGTTTGACGACATTCTTTATTTTCACCATTAATCTTTAATGTTGTTTTTTGAGCGCCAAGAACTCTCACATCCGAAGCACAGGCTTCATGTAGATGAATTGATGTCTCCAGTGAGTTGTAAGCTGTAACCTGTTGTCCTTTATTTGTAAAAGTAAATTTCGGAAGAGCTAGATGATAAGGCTTATGATAACTTTCTAATTTAGCTATTCCCTCTGCTTCTAACTGAGGGTGAATAAGAGTTCTAGAATATATCGCCTCTTTTAAAAGAACGTTACTATCCTCATATTCTAATTGAAGAGCATTCATATGCTCTATACATTCTTGTTTATTCTTAAGTTTAAACTGTGGTTCAACTCGATTGAACAGCCCGAAGAAATCAAAGCCTGAAGATGACCTTGACGATTGGCATGATGCAAAGCTTTCTCTTATTTTACTTCCAAGGAGGTTGTCCATACCGCATAGACCACCAGAGAAAGTATTTAAGGTCAATAAAATGGGAATTAATATTTTCACTTTGCGCCTTCCTTTAGTTTAAACGAATTCTTGCTGTATCACATGAATACTCTTCATAAGTTCTTGCAAGAAAAGATGCTCTATCTTTATTATCGTCGATATCAACCATAACTGGTCCATGATATCTTGAGTACTCATCTTTAAGATATTTCTCAGCTTCTTTTATCGTCATCGTCTTCTTGTAAAACTGAATTTTATTAATTTCTTCTTGTGCTCTATCGAGAGGGAGCTCTTTGCCTCTAACGACCATCGTTTCCTTTCCTAAATTACGATAGTTTTTTAACTTTTTTTCAAAATTCTTAGCAGAGATAATTCTTCTTGCAAGAATTGTACTATCAAGATGCTTGATGATATCTTCACGATCTCTTACTCCTTCGTGGTCACCAAATATGTCCTGATTCGTTACAAGGAAGTCATAGCCAAGCTCTGATAAAACATGAGAATAGTTCCAAACTTTATTAAGAGCATCGATATCTATACATAAACTCGCAAGTGTATCTTTATCAAAATGCTCAACTGGATATCTCATAAGATATTTTTCATCTCTCACACCGAAATACTTCTCTTCGATCTCATCAAAGCGATCAAAGAAGTTTTCATTTTGAGACTTAGCTCTTTTAGTCATCGACTTGATAAACTTTTCTCCAAAATCTCCATATGTATAATTAGTTGCTTTATCATCTAGTTCTATAATCTCTAGTAGTCCATTTGTATGACTGTCTTTTGCTGAATATCTATTTTTTGTTGTGAATGTATTAAGACGATCATCAATATTTGATGCCCTGTTAAATAACTTAAAGAAGTTTTCTTCAACTTTTTTAAATTCTTTACCTTTTAAATAGTCCATGACTTCTTTAGAAGTTAAGCTTGTTCCAGAAATGACCGCGACATCAACATTAGCAAAATCTTTTGCATCCTGTTCCTTCATCTTCTTAATGTCACTAAGCACTCTATTAAATGAAGTCTTTAAGTCATTATAAAACTTTTTATTAAATTCTTTTTCATCTAATTGATACAAGCTCATGGGATCATCGAGCTTTGCGATTGAGTCAGAAAACATCTTGTTAGTAAAACTAATTTTATCTGGATGAACAAGAAGATAAGGCTCAAGAACCGCTAATAATAATTCTTTATTTAAAAGTAGAGCATCAAGCACTTGTGCTTTTTGAGCGTTGGCACTAAAGCCAGGCTGATCTGAAATTACTTCGGGTAATTTTTGTGCAATAGGTAGAACAACCTTTTCTAGATTACTGGCAACTTCTTTAATGTATTCAGTTTTCTTTTTTTCTAACCCTTTTTGTAATTCTTCAAGGGCCTTAGTATATTCTTCTAATTGTTCTACTAACTCTTTCTTTAAACTCGTAGAAACGATGGCATCTTTATAGTGCTCAGAATCTTCCACTGCATAGAGTTCCATTTTTTCAATTTGTCTTCGAATATCATAGAATGAACAATTTAATTTTTTGAATGTATTTATTTCTGCAGCAGTTTTAAACTCAAAACGACCATTTAGTATACTATCAATAAATCTCAATATTGAAGATACAGCAAGTCCTCCAAAAGCATAAGTTGCACCACTTTCAGAATACAGTCCAATCTGCGAAAAGGTTTGAATCACATTTGCAGATCTAACAAGAAATGTTTCTTTATCTAAATCAGAACACTTATTACCAAAGAGTTCATTAATTCCACTACTAATACCGTTAACAAGTTCAGCGACAGGAATTCCATCCACCTCAACTTCACTTAAGGTCTTAACCTCATTTTTCTTAGCAACGTCTTCGCCTTTTTCTTTTTCAATTTCACTTAATTCATTTTCTAATTCTTTGGAGCTATCTAGGAGTTTTGTCACAAGAGACTGATCATTATCAAAACAGTCACTTTCAAATACCTTAGCAAGGGCCCTAAGGCTTTCAACTGTTTCTTTACTAGCATCACTTGAATTCATGGGACAAAATTCTGCCATTGTCTTAGGAACTGGGTTTTTCTTTTCGAGAAGCTCCAGAGTCTCAACTTGCTCTTTGGACACTTTAAGCTCTTTGATTGTCTTTAAATATCCTGATAAGTCTGTTGATGCATATGCTGTTTGAAATGTTAGCAATGTCGCCATAACAAAATGAAATCTCATATAATAATCCTTAAGCGTTTATTCTTTTTGCTAACATGATAGTAAATAGAAGAGATTATTGAGGACTTTTAATAGAAATTACATTCCTGTCAAAAGTTTATACGGCCAAAAAATAGAAGTTATTTATCAAAAAAAGTGTTCTAATCTGTTGAAAATACGATAGATAATAGTACTAATTGGGTACTATCAGCATTGTCGAATAAGACAATAATGTTTTACAGATAATTGAAATAGACATCACCATTTATAACGGCTAACTTTGGCCAACTATGAAATTAAAAAAAATTGCACCTCACCCACAACACGAAATTAGATATATCTTAATCCTCGCGGCCATTCAGATTGTTAACGTTATTGACTTTGTCATCATGATGCCTCTTGGGCCAACTCTCATGGATGGGCTAAGTATCACCCCACCACAATTTAGTACATTAATCTCTTCCTATAGTTTTTCTGGCGCCATCATCGGTTTTATCTTTGGCATGTTCGCGGATAAGTACGATCGTAAAAATCTTCTCATCATTACAATGATTGGATTTATTGTCACAACACTTGGCTGTGGTCTATCCAATAGTTTTACAACACTTTTAACGATGAGAACATTAACAGGTGTTTTTGCAGGTACCTTAACAACGATTGTCTTTGCCCTCGTTAGTGACCTTATTCCTTTTGAAAGAAGAGGAAAGGCAATGGGAATTATCATGAGTTCATTTTCTGTTGCCTCAGTACTGGGAGTTCCACTTGGGCTTGCTATTGCAGATGCGACGAATTGGCAAAACTCATTTCACTTTATCGTACTTATCTCAATACCTATTCTTCTTTTAATTATTCTAACATTTCCAAATGTTTTTATCGAAAAAGAAAATGAAACAAATATGGTAAAAGATTTAAAAGTTCTTTTTACAAAATCAAAGAATACGATTTCTTTTCTTCTCATTTTTTGTGTCAGTGGATCAATGTTTCTTCTTATTCCTTTCCTTAGTACTTATGCAGTTAAAAATATCGAAGTAGATACTACTGATCTAAAATGGGCATATATGGTTGGTGGAGTCTTCACTATCATCACTTCTAGAATAATTGGTATCTGTACAGACAAGTTTGGTGGTTTTAAAGTTTTCTTTGCCCTCGTTATGTTTTCAACAGTACCAATACTCTGGTTTACACATTCTGGACCTTTAAGTTTATCAGGTTTTCTAGCACTACAAACATTCTTTATGACAACAGTCTCTGGAAGACTGATCCCTGTCATGACTTTAATCTCAGAGGTTCCAAAGCCTGAGGAGAGGGGCCTATTTATGGGAATGCTTAATTCAGTACGTGCCCTCGGTCGAGGTATCATGACTTTCTTATCTGGTTTTGTCATCACAACAACAGCAACAGGAAAGCTTATAGGCTATGGAACTGCAGGAATCATCTCAATCTCGATCGCTTTGATAACTATTTTATTTGCCTATACTATTGCATCGAAGGTCTCTTCTCAATATCAAAAGGTGTCAATCTAATTCTAGTTAACTTCACAAGACAGTTTTAGCATCATCAAAAGCACAGGTTTTTTAATATGAGTATTAACACCTGGAGTGAGGAAGTGATCAAAATTAGTCGTTATCAACGGTTCTTTGAAAAGAGAAATATATCGTATAAACTTACCGTCTATAGAAAAGAATTTAGCTGAGTTATGGTTATGAGTATAATCTTCTTTAGTGCTGATTTTATTCAAAAAACCAAAAGTTGTATGAATTGAGACTATAAAACCTTCGGAGTTTCTTAGTTTAGTATAATTAATAAAAGGGCTAAAGTTAATATTACCATAATGGCTACTATAGTAATGAAAGTCATCGGGAAAATATTTTTTAATATGTTTATTGGTCAAACCATAATCATCAGAGTTTAAAAATGTATTTAAAAAGTATTCTGATGTACCTTCTCCATAATTTCTAAAAGAACTGTTTTGTACAACACTTTTACCAGCTAAATCAGTTAACTTGCATTTAACTTCTTTTTTATCTAATGGATTATAATAGTTATAGTTATCGTCAGTTCTTTCTAATGCTTTCACTTCAGAGAAATCTGGTCTTAAACCATTAATTATTGAATAAACTCCGTTATTTAAATCTAGACGAGGATATATATATCTGAGAAAAGAGTTAATGAATTCATTTCGTTTCGAAGCGGCGAGAGTAATACTGTTAAAAAGCTTTTTCTTGTCTTCAGCCGTTAACTCTTTTTCAGAATCAACATCCTCACATATATTCATATTCTCGAGTAGAATATTACTATGTTCTTTTATATCTAAATCAAAAAATGATGGAGGCGTTAAAAAGTACGATTTAGACTCTCTGTAGTTTACAAGATAATTATAAACAAGAGAGCGACATGCAAGTTTATAAAGTCCTTTATTGAAACTGCTCACAATAAAGTTAAAATCTTTTGTTTTCTGATTAATGTAATTAAAATACTCATCAAAAAGACTGTTGTTAAATAATATCATATGCTTACCATGCTGATATTCGAAAAAATATTGAACAACTGAAGCCTGTTCTTCATTATAGCCGATATAATGAGACAGCTCGTGCATAGAAATTATTAACAAATTTTTTAATAAAGCCTCATTCTTAAACCTTTTGAATGAACCATATGAGAAACACATTTCTCCACTTTCATTTATCGCAGCATCACTTTTCCCCTCATGATTACTAGATACACAGTGCTCTTCTTTAGCAACAAAATTTAACTTATTATCAAGATCGTCTAGCCTATTCTTATAATCAATAAATAGCTTCTGTACTACTGGATCGATTTGATCGAGTGGACTTCCAAAAATATCTCTTACGTCTTTTATCTGCTCAAAGTAAAAAAGGGCTCTTTCTGTTGTATCTATAAGATGATATTTGAGCTGATTTTCTACAATATCTTTAAACTCATTAAAATCTGTTCTCGCAATATTTCCTCCAGAACCATCGACAACCCCGCTATTCTTTTTCACTTCGTTAGAAGTATTCTTCTCAGGTAAAGAAGGTGCTGGACTAACTTCAATGTACTCTGTTCTAGTCTTTTCTTTGCAAGCTGAAAAAATCAAAACAATCAATATAAATAGTCTAAATCGCATAGTATAAGATTACAAAATAAGAGTATAAAATTGTGAAAATATATATTTTTTATTCTATGTAAAAAAACAATACGAATTTAAGTGTCTTTCCCAAATAAGTTTAAGTATTTAAAATTCCATAGGTACATATCTAGAGTTTAAAAAACCACAAACCTGCATAATCTTAAGCTTAAAATAAGTCATATTTCGATAACCAAAAC
>NZAF01000180.1 GCA_002686115.1 Halobacteriovorax sp.
CCTTAACCTTGATTCACTTGATATCGTTGAACTAATGATGAAGATGGAAGATGAGTTTGGAATTGAAATTCCAGAAGAAGATGCTGAAGGTCTTAAGTCAGTAAAAGACGTTGTGACTTACTTAGATAACAAGCAATAATCTAAAAATATAAAAGCCGCTTTAAGCGGCTTTTTTTTTTGCCTAAATTTAAAACTACATATGACCATTTTTAAAAAAACTAAAACTGAAGAAATCATTCTTCTCTACCCTACTCCAGTAATTAAAGATAAGAAGTATCTTATTCAAACAGGCTCTGAAGTTGAAGCTAGAGTAAAGTTGGCTCTTTTAAATAGTGGTATTTTAAAGACTCCTTTAGAAGATAAAACGATCTATGAAAAAGTTAGAGTCCATAAAGATGGTAAAACTAAAGTTTATCAATTGAACGAGGTTTCTGAGTGGTTGACTCTTGAAAATAGGAAACTAAATATAGAGAAAGCTAAAAAGGTTGAAGATGTTTTAAAGAATAAAATCATTTCACTCTTTGAAAAAGATTCTAATATTGATGAACAAATTAAGAAAGTTTTAAAAGTATATCAAGCTCAAATCAATTGCTCTGAATGCCAAAAGCTTGGAATAAAAGAATTACTTATACCAAAATTTATTCAACTCTTAAATTCTCTTTAATCTAGCTCTGCGGCAAACCCTCTGCACAAATCCTAAGTACCTCTTATAAGATATGTAATTTTTTCACAGTGTTCGCTCCAGTGATCACTTTGTTCGCTTTTGATTTGTAATTTAATTTTTACAAGATATAACCACTTCATGAATTTAACAGAGCCTACTGTAAACACAATATTAATGAAGCACTATGAGGACATCTTAGATAAGAATCCTAAGTTTTCACTAAGAGCATACGCTAAGAAGTTAGATGTTTCGCCATCAATGCTTAGTGAAGTTATTAATGGGAGAAAGAGAATTTCTCTCACTATGGCCAATAAAATTTCACAATCTTTAAACTTTTCTAAAAAGGAAGATGAATACTTTAGGCTGATTGCTGAAAAAGAGACATGTAAAAGTATCGAGAGAAAGTCTGAAATTGAAGAGAAGATTCTAACGCTTACAAAAAGCAAAAACCTAAGTATCGATCTTAATGTTGACTCTTTTAGCCTTATTAAAGAAAGTTATCATTTTGCAATTTTAGAGCTCTTAACACTTAAAAATCTTAAGTTTGATATCAATGAGCTTTCTAGAAAATTAGACATTACTCCAATTCAATTTAAGTTAGGTCTTGAAAGATTAAAAAGGCTTGGTCTCATCGCTTTTAAAGATGGAAGACCATATAAAATAAAAAATGTATCTCTCAATGTATCTAGTGAGGAGCGTAACCGTGCACTTCAGCACTATCACGATTCCATGCTAGATAAGACAAAGGACTTACTAAAGGAACAGCAACCTTCAGAGCGCTATGTTGGTTCAGAAACTTTAGTCATTGATGAAGATCACATAGAGGAAGCAAAAGAAATATTTGAGGAGTGCTTTGATAAGCTTATAGCTTTAAGTGCAAAAGCAAAAAATCCTAAAAATGTTTACTATGCAGGAATTCAATTTGTATCAGTTAGTAAGGGAGATAAGAAATGAGAACGTTGGTAGTTTATTTAATGATCTTGTTAATAGGTCTGAGTTGTAAAACAGAGGAAGTTTTTATTGATCGTGTTGTTGAAGTTGATGGTCAAACACAAAATACTCAAGAACCACTAGTCGCAGATAATTCTGCATCATCTAGCGGAACAAGAGGTGGTGGAGATGCAAACACTGTAGAATTCCTACTATATGCTAATAATTTATCTAATTGGTTGATCAGGAACAGTAATATTTTTAATGAAGAGACTCCTAACAAGTTTAAAGAAATGGTAGAAGAAATAAGCTCCTTAATTGAAGATGAAAAGACTCCTTCGATTCAATTTGTTGATGAAGAACTATATGACAAAGGAGGAGCCAAGAAAGTAGCGCTGTTTCATAAGGAACCTTTACATATAAAAATTAATCGTAATATGTGGGATGAACTTGATATTCAAAAAAGATATACGATTGTCGCACTTGAGATATACGGTCTTATTGGCGTAGAGAAACGTTATGACAATGTGGCAATAACTATATTTTACAATTTTAATGATATTACTGAACTTGGAGTTAGTTCTAACGGTTTTAGCTCTGGCATGATGTCTCTCACAGGTATGGCCATAAAAAATTATTTAAATAAATATCAAGGCAGACCTGAAGATTATACATTTTGGATGAACGACTACCAAGAGTCTAGAAAGAAAAGTAATCAAAGGTTTGAAAGAGCTATGTACTTTTATGAAGAGGCACCAAGAGTTTATCAACTAGAGCAAATTGCGACAGGAGTATTTTCCTACAGGGCCATTGATCCAGATGACATGTCTATATCAACAGCTAACAATATTGAAGACATAGACCTTTTACCGAGACATCTTGATTATAAGCTATATATATCTTTAAGCCACACTATAAAAAACTTAGAAATTTTTCCAAGTGTATTAGAAATGGATGAGGTACAAAAGAAGCAACTTAATCGAATTATTACGAGTCTAAAAGAAGTTAGAGAATTAATAACGTCACATAAAGATAGTAATATTGCAGAAGAAGTTACTAAAGGTTTTTTTGAGGAGTACTCAAATAACATCGTTAATGACATTAGGAAGCAAGTTTATGAGAAGAGATGTAATGTCTTTACTTCTTTTCCAGTCATCTTTTTTGAAGCTAATGCTCTTGAAAGAATTGAACAGGCTGCTAATGAGACAATCAAAGATCATAATGAAATGTTTAAACAAGCAGTTAATAATTATAATACATTTGATAGTCAATTTGGCTCAATAATTACTGAAATATATGATTTCATGAGAAAGTATGACCTTGATGATACAAGCTTCTCACCTCCAAGGGATGAATATCAAGTAGCATCTTCTCTTTATGAAAATATTAATATGACAGAGGAACTACTATCAAATGTATATGTTTTTAACCATAGATTTAAGAATTTCATTACTGACCCGATCCTTAAGGGATTAAATAATAATTTACTTTGTAAGAAATAATCTTCAAAAAGCCAGACTTAGTCTGGCTTTTTACCTCCTCTATTTCTTTTCAGGTACTTATATTTGTAACCTTTCCTCGTTTTAACATAAATTATTTACTCACATTCAAAATGAGCTTAGCTTAAAGAGATTTTTATTAGCAGGATGGAACAATGAAAAAACTCTTTCTTAGTACACTTATCTTAAGTTTTGCCTTTTCAAACTCATATGAAAGTTCAAAGCAGCTCATGGAAAACTACATATTCTCTAATGAGAAGAAGAGTTTTCAAACAGATGCACTCCTTATCATAAGAGATGGGAAAACCGTTTATGAAAAATATGTTAAAGGATATAAGAGCACTACTCCACATTATGCCTGGTCTGTCAGTAAAGCAATGACAGGTACACTTATTGGTCGAGCCATTTATGAAGGTGATCTTTCACTCGATGATAGGCTTTCTGATATTTTAAAAGGCTA
Organism: Halobacteriovorax sp.; assembly: GCA_002686115.1. Lineage (GTDB taxonomy): Bacteria > Bdellovibrionota > Bacteriovoracia > Bacteriovoracales > Bacteriovoracaceae > Halobacteriovorax_A. Next base: position 3,554 of record NZAF01000180.1, read on the forward strand.
TGATGAAGAATTTGCATCTGACCCAAGAAAGAAAGATATCACTGTTGATCACATCATGAATTGGGGTTCAAGTCTTAATTATCTCGAAGAATATGAAGAAGCCGAGAAATATACTGACTCCTCTGTATTACAACAGCTTTACGGAAAGAATGCTTCAAAAGATATGACAAGATATTTACTTTCACATGATATGGTTGCTGATGCAGGTAAGGCCTGGAGATATACAACGGGAGATACAACTCTTCTTACATCCGTTTTGAAAGATGTTTACCCTGAAGACCAAGATAATTATCCATGGACTCTTCTCTTTGATGAGCTTCAAATGGAGAATGTTACTTGGGAACGTGATGCTTCTGGAACTTTTGTTGGAGGCTCTCACCTCTTTGTTTCGGCAAGAGATCTTGCAAAAGTTGGAAAGCTTTATCTTAATGATGGTGTTTATGACGGAAAAAGACTTTTACCTGAAGGTTATGTTGAATATTCAACGGGATTAAATTCAGTATATCTTGAAAATTTAAAGAACGATCCAGACTCAATGTCTAAAAAAGCACAGTCTCCAGGAAGACAGTGGTGGCTAAATCGTGATTTTTATAATCCGACACTTCCTCTTTATAAGAATGCTCCAAAGGATACTTTCATGGCCGTTGGTCACTGGGGGCAGCTGTTAATTGTGATACCTTCAGAAAATCTTATTATTGTTAGGTTTGGAGAAGATAGAAAAGCAAGAATTGATAGAGAAAAGATGTTTGGTCTCATCTTTGATTTCTTAAATGAGGAGGGACTGTAATGAAAACTCTAGTTAAAATTATCACAATACTCTCTCTTACTTTATATGTTGGTGCAGAAATAAAAATGTCTCAAAGAAGTTTCCACTCTTCTTTAACTGATATTGGCTCTGGTAGTAGCTCTAAACAAATGTGCTCATGTATGTTTGTCATGAAACAAAGTGAAAAATTTTGTCGTCAGTTTAGTAAAGAAGTTTTACTCATTGATATTTTGAATAGGCACAAAGTTGATTTAGAAAATAAAACAATTACGACGACAATAGGATTTTTCTTCAATAAAAGACAAGCTAAGTTTATGGGAGAAAAATTAGGGTGTACTTTAATCTAATCGTAAAATCCTCTTAAGCTTGCATATGGGTCCCAACCGGACTTAGATGCTTTAGGAAGATTATTTTTAATTTTTTTATCGTTTGCATCTTTTTCCTTCAGATTAATATCCTGTTGTACGGCCATTGATGATGGTTTTCTAAATTTTTCTTTTTTATTTTCATCATTTCCATAGGTAAATTGAAATCCACTTCTCTTACTTGTCTTTGTTGTTATAACATTTCTAATTTCGTTCTTATATTCTTTATTTATTCTTAATCTTGTATCAGTTTTAAAATTAGAAGAGAAAACCACTTTTTTAGGTATGACAAGCGCCTTACTCACAACAGGAACTTTAATCTCTACATATTTTTCCATTTTTGGCTTTACTTTGAACTTTTTAAAGTCTTTAGCAGTTCCAACTTTGTAAAGCTTCTTGACCTCGCCAGTTGTCTTAGTTCCATGTTCATCAATGTAAGAGAAGTTTGTCCATCCTTCACTAACTAACTTAGCCTCAGCAAAACAAAGAAAATTAAAAAGTAAACTCAATAGTAAATAATAACGCATGACATACATATTAAAAGATATTCTAAAGTCAATGCAAGAGAGATTGTAATTACAAAGACTTAAAACTTTTCTTCGCTATAACAAAGTTAAAAAACCGCCAAAATTTTCAGTATTCTTTTCGTTGCCAAATAGTACCTTAAGCGTTTGAATATAGGTGAAATTTCAAAGGGAGAGAATATGACGAAAAGAGTAGTCATCACTGGAATGGGGGCCATTTGTGGTCTTGGACATAATCTTAATGATATTTGGAACGGACTTTTAGAGGGACGCTCTGGAGTATCTGTTGCTGATAGCTATGATATAAGCTCACTCGCTATTCAAATTGCTGGCGAAGTTAAGAACTTCGAAATTAGTGACGACATTCTCCCTGCTAAAGAAGCAAGCCGTTATGATCGCTTTATACATTTTGCCTTACATGCAACTGACGAAGCATTAAAAGATTCAGGCGTTGATATTGAAAAACAAAAAGAAAAAGTTGGAGCTATTCTAGGTGTTGGAATGGGTGGTTTTCCTATGACTGAGACAACTGGAAAGACATTTGTTGAACGAGGGCCTAGAAGAATTTCACCTTTCTTTATTCCTGGTATCATTCCTAATATGGCAACAGGTCTATTGAGCATTAGATATGGTTTCATGGGTGTTAATTACACTGTTGCAAGTGCTTGTGCTTCTTCATGTCACGCTATTTCTTCTGCTTGTGATGAAATTAGGTCTGGTCGTCATGACGTGATGATTACTGGTGGAGCAGAATCTACAGTTTGTAACCTTGCCATGGGTGGATTTATTAATATGAAAGCATTTTCTAAAAGAGTTGATGAACCACAAAAAGCTTCTCGTCCATTTGATACTGATAGAGATGGATTTGTTATGGGAGAAGGAGCTGGAGTTCTTATCTTAGAAGACTATGACAAAGCAGTTGCCAGAGGTGCAAAAATATATGCAGAAATAAAAGGTTTTGGTGCATCTAGTGATGCTCACCATATCACAGCTCCACATCCAGAAGGATTAGGTGCAATTTCATGTATGAATAAGGCCATTGAAAATGCAGGTATCAAACCCTCTGAAATTGATTACGTCAATGCTCACGGAACTTCTACTCCACTTGGAGATAAAGCTGAAACAGGAGCGATCAAAGAAGTTCTAGGAACTGAAAATGCTAAAAAGATTAATGTCTCATCAACTAAGTCGATGACAGGGCATCTTCTAGGTGCCGCAGGTGGAATTGAAACAGTTTTTACGGCAAAGGCAATTGAAACAGGTATTATACCTCCAACGATTAACCTTGATAATCAAGACCCAGAATGTGATTTAAATTATACTCCTCATAAACCAGTGGAACGTAAAATTAGATATGCCATTAACAATTCATTTGGTTTTGGCTCTACCAACTCTTCTCTTGTACTTGGTAGTATTACAGAATAAGGAAAAAATATGTTTTTAAAAAACGCACAAAGCTTTGAAACAATGGATTCAGAAGTTTTCGCACTTACAAATCAAGAACTCAAAAGACAAGAAGAAGGGCTTGAATTGATTGCATCAGAAAACTATGCTTCACCCGCTGTGATGCAAGCTCAGGGATCAATCTTAACAAATAAGTATGCTGAAGGTCTTCCAGGCA
>NZAF01000181.1 GCA_002686115.1 Halobacteriovorax sp.
AGATAACATTCATAGTAGAAAATTATCTCTCAATAATTGCCGTCACACCCATACCTCCAGCAGTACAGATTGAGATAAGGCCTCGACCTTCTCCCTTCTCTTCTAAAATCTTAGCAAGAGTTGCCACAATTCGAGCTCCAGTTGCGGCAAAAGGGTGACCAAGGGCAAGTGAGCCACCTTTAACATTCATTTTAGATCGATCAATACTTCCAAGAGCACTATCAAGGCCTAGCTTATTCTTACAAAAGTCTTCACTCTCCCAGGCTTTAAGTGTACAAAGTACTTGAGCTGCAAAGGCCTCATGAATTTCATAAAAATCAAAATCACTTAATTTCAAACCAGCTTTTTCAAGCATCTTAGGAACCGCATATGCTGGTGCCATTAAAAGCCCTTCATCATTCACATAATCAACGGCCGCACTTTGGCCTGTAACAAAGTATGCTTTTACATTTAGATTGTGCTCTTTTGCATACTCTTCACTACATAAGAAGACACAAGCAGCACCATCAGATAGAGACGTTGAATTAGCGGCAGTTAATGTCCCTTTTCCACTAGTTTTATCAAATGCAGGCTTTAACTTTGCCATTTTTTCCATCGTTGTATCAGGTCTTAAAATTCCATCTTTTTTTAATTTCCCATGTGAATAAACTAAATCATCATAGAATCCTTCTTCATAAGCTTTTCCAGCTTTTTGATGAGATTCATAAGCAAGAGTATCTTGTTCAACTCTTGTAACATTCCAATTCTTTGCCATAATCTCACAACTCTCCCCCATTGAAAGACCAGTACGTGGCTCTTTTACAGCTGGAAAGTTTGGAACAAGATCTTTTGGCCTAAGCCCCATAAGAGCTTTAATTTTATCACTCCCACTTCTTGAGTAATTTACTTTTGACATAATATCTGAAAAAGACTTTGTGAACTCAACAGGAATATCAGAATTAGTATCAACACCACCAGCAACTCCAGAATCAATTTGACCAAGAGCAATCTTATTAGCAATCATAATGACAGACTCAAGGGAAGTACCACAGGCCTTTTGAATATCTGTTGCAGGAGTTGAATATGAGAGTCCAGCATTTATTGAACATTCTCTGGCCAAAGAGAAATCATAGGCATGTTTTGAAACAGCTCCCAGAACAACCTCTCCAACCTCTTTGTCATTTAAAGATAGTTTACTAACTAATGCCTTTAAAGCAGCAGTCATGAGATCCTTATTAGAATCCTTTAGGTACTGTGCACCAGATCTAGTAAATGGGATTCTTGCACCATCAACAATACATACTCTTTTCATATCATCTCCAACTGATTAAATAAGTTATATTCATAATTTGAATACATTTTTCTTATATGATTTAGTGATTAGTATATATGGTATGTTACCTAAAGCTAAGATTTTTATGTGAAGATTATGTAAAAAAGCTGAGCATAATCAATAAAAAGACAAAAATAAATCCTCTTAAATATCTATCAATAAAGGGTATATTAAGAGAAAGTAAAAAAACGGAGGTTTTCAATGAAATGTGAGATTACTTTTAGAAACATGGAGCACACTGATGCACTTGATGAAAAAATTAAGACAAAATCTCAAAAAATTGCCAAGTATCTAGGACCTGAAGCTACTGCTGAGTGGGTTTGTTGGACACAGAAAAATGACCAGATCGCAGAACTAAAAGTGAATTATAAAAAGGAACATTATATTGCAAAAGCGACAAGTGAAGATCTTTATAAAACTATGGATATGGTTATAGATAAAGTATCAAGTCAAATTTCTAAGAAACATTAGTGTTATATATTCAGGCCTAGGGTGTAATGCTTTAGGTCTGATTTACTTACGACATAGCATAAGAGCTCTTTCCACCTGCTCTACACTATACATATCATTAGCAATCTTTTCGCATCTGACTTTAGAAATCTTGCCTTGATAATTTTTTAAACATTGAAAACGAATCATATTTTGCTGATCAATATTACCCATCTTCCCTGCAAGCTCGAGACACTTATCCATATCAACTTCACAACCAGATATATCACTATCAGTACATACTGCGTGGAGGTTAAAAGTAAATAAGAGTGTAAATATTAATGCTATGTTTATTCTTTTATTCATGACCAATATATTATTGCAATTTATGGTGAAAAAACCAATCTGAATCTTTTTTTCACTGTGTCAATAAAAACATCAGTTCGAATATAGTTAAATCAATAAGTTAAAAGGTCAAATAAAGATTGCTATTTATATTAACATATTATAATATGATTATGTGAAGAACGAAATATTAGATAATGTTCCAAAAGTTTCAAAAATATTAAAGCTACTTGGAAATGAATCAAGATTAAAAGTTCTGTGCTTTCTTTCTGACCATGAACTCAACGTTTCACAGTTAGAAAAAGAGACTGGGCTTTCGCAATCTCAAATCTCACAGATACTTAAGCAACTCGAATTAAATCAAATTGTAAAAGGTACTCGAGATGGAAAATATGTTAACTACGAAATTTCATCAGCTGAAATAAAAGAGTTATTTAAGTCTCTTCACAGAATATTCTGTCAAAGAGATTACTAAAGGAGAAATCATGAATATTATAAACTTCACCCCCGTACCTGCTCTCATCGGTGGTCTTATACTAGGGCTTGCATCTGTCTTACTTCTTATATCAAATGGAAAGATTGCAGGAATTAGTGGAATAGCAAAAGGAATGTTTAATTCACCTGATAAAGCATGGAGAATGTTTTTTATCGTAGGCCTTATCCTTGGTGGCTTTGGGTATCACACCCTCACATCTGAAGAATTAAAGACAGAAAATATTCTTAACATAGATCTAAAACTTATCATTGCTGCCATCTTAGTAGGCTCAGGCACTGCCCTAGGAAATGGCTGCACAAGTGGACATGGAATTTGCGGACTATCAAGACGTACAAAAAGAAGCTTTGTTGCGACTTGCGTATTTATGGCATTTGGGATGTTAACTGTATATCTTGAAAAGTTATTTTAAGGAGAGATTATGAAATTATTATTTGCTCTTATAAGTGGGTTTTTATTTGGTATAGGGCTTAGTGTGTCAGGCATGACTGATCCACATAAAGTTAAAGGATTTTTAGATATAACAGGAAATTGGGACCCATCTCTGGCCCTAGTCATGGGAGGAGCACTACTTGTTGGTTCGATCCTTTTTCCATACATTACTCAAAAGAAAAAACCTCTATTTGAGAGTGGATTCTCACTACCAACCAAGAATGATATCGATAAATTTATCATCATTGGTCCTGCACTATTTGGAATTGGATGGGGATTGATTGGACTATGCCCAGGTCCTGCATTTGCAAATCTGCTAGTTGCAGGAAAGCCTATCGTTGTCTTTACTCTAGTAATGCTGATAAGTAAGGTGGTGACAGACAAATTAAAAACCTAAATAACTGGTCTATATAAATGGTGTTACTTTTACTACTCTCATCTTTCTAATTTTGAAATGTCAGTATCTATCGACCTATAATTACTCATAGATAAGTTGATAGTTTTCGTAAAGTCCTTGCATTCATAGAGGCATGAATCAAAACTGTCCCGAATTAGAATGTAAAAGTGAAAATGGAATTATTAAAGATGGATTTTACTTTAGAAAAGATGACTCTAAAAAAATCCAGCGTTATAAATGCAAGAATTGTGGAAAAAGATTTTCTAGATCGACCTCATCCTTGTTTTATCGAGCCAAAAGAAGAAGAGACACAAATCTCATAAAACATTTAGTGTGCTCATCAACCTCTATAAGAAGAATATCTAAAATTTTGAAAATGAATAGAAATTCTGTCACGAAAAGAGTTGATAAATTAGAAAAAATTGCTCTCTTACAACATAAAAACCTTTTAAAAAGTTTGGAGGAAGAACCAATTAGTCATCTTCAATTTGATGATTTATTAACTTATGAACATACAAAAATGAAGCCACTATCAGTATCATTAGCAGTTTGCCAAAACACTCGAATCATCCTTGGCGCAGAGGTTTCGAGAATTCCTGCTTTTGGTCACCTAGCAAAGAAATCGAGGAAGAAGTATGGATATCGAAAAAACGAACACGAAAAAGGACTAACGAGACTTTTTGAAAGCTTGTATAAGTGTATTGACCAAAACGCAATTATCAAATCAGATAAACATAAAACCTATCCAAAGTACGTCAGTAAATACTTTCAAAGTGCAGAGCACCTCACATATGAAGGCGGACGGTCATGTGTAGCTGGACTAGGTGAGCTTAAAAGGAAAGGATATGATCCTTTGTTTATTTTAAATCACACATGTGCAATGCTTCGTGATTCTTTAAAAGTCTTATCTCGAAAAACTTGGTGCTCGGTGAAAAGAGTAGATAGACTTCAACAGCAGCTCAATATATTTATTTCTTATTATAATTTTGATTACTTACATTATAAATTCAACACCAGTTAAATAGACCAGTTATTAACGTCTCATAACCATATTTTTTAATAATTCTAAAATTTTATTATAACTAGATAAGGTGAAACGCTCATTGAGTATTGCAAAAACGTCCTTAATGTTAAGCTTTTTCTTATCATAAAGAGTATTCAATATTTCTGTTGAAAATGCTTCAATGACGATGAAAACGACTGAAATTGGTGAAATACTCACAGTCAGTTTATCCGCAAAGCCTACACCATTATTTGTTCCATGATGCTGCCTGATGATCACATCTACATCTGAAGGGCAGTTTGGAATCTGCTGTAACAAAGTAGCAGCCTTATTCGCATGCATATCTAAAAGCTCATATTCTGCATTAGTAAAGTTTGTAGCATCAAGATCATCTTTCCAATTAATTCTCAAAAGCTTTTCGTCTCTTAAGTAACAGTCATGAAAAAAAGAGACAAATGCAAACTTTTCAATCGTCTGATTAAGTTGATTACCCTTTCCCCATCCTAAATGCGGAGCAATCTCGTTAAAGAAAAGCGTATTAAGAAAACTTCTTTTAAATGAATAAGAGGCTTCATTATTTAAAACCTCTTTTAAAAGTGCAGATAATTTCTTATTCGAGGAAACAGAATTTAAAATAGATTTGATAGTTGCTCTAGCAACTCTCACTGTTGAAGCTCTAACACCAAATTCATCTAATATATTCTGAGTAATTTCAAAGCTATCACCAGTTACTTCAATAGTGCTTTCTTTAGACTTATTCGCAATGACAATACCTTTAAGTGTTTCAGAAAGAATTTGATCAATAATTTTTTCAAAGTCTTCACGTTCTACATAGAAAAAATCAAGATTCATATCTTGATATTTTTTTACAGAGTCCTTATCAATAGCATCTCCAGCATTTATACGCTTTACAAATTGATCACCATCAGTTTTTTGAATCTTGATATAAATATCGCAATTAGGACTCTTAAGAAGATAGAAATTTTCAATTTGTATGGGAATATACTGATAGGCTTCCTTTTGCTCTAACTCGATGACGTCTTGCAGTTTTTGGCCAATCTTTGAAAAATTCGCTTGAGATTGAGACGTGATAAAGTCAACAGTTAAATATTCTGCACCAATTGAAAATGTAGGTATATTAAGACCATTTGTATTTAAATGGCTCTTAACGAATTCAGAAATGTTCTGATTCCTCTTTGCATCTAATGTAATAATTATATCAATATTTTTATTTTCTAAATCTTCTACAAATTGATCTTTTGAAGCACAAATATGAATACCAACTTTAAAATTGGTTTTAAAAAATAAACCAAAAATACTTGAAACTTCAACGTCAGATGAAACTAGCAGAATATTCTTCAATTAAAACTCTCTTTTTTCAAAGATTAGTTTTGAAATAAAAATCCAAACAACAGTTAAGCATAAAAAGTGAATGGTCGTGAAACTAATCTCTTTTAATGGAAGTTCACTTCCATCAATGACCATGGTAGAGACATGGGCCAATTCTCCAACCCTAGGAGTGAGGAAATGAACAAAGTACTTTAAGAATTTAAAGATTCCAAAATTATCAAAAGAAAGTCCTTCATAGGTAATACTATGGTAAGCAACCTTTGAAAAAACAAAGAAGAACATAGTAAAGAGGAATGAGCCGATCTTATTAATATAGAGAGAGAAAACTGTACCCATAACTGTCATACCCAGAATTTGTAGGGCCATAAAAACAATGGATAATAAATAACTTAAAAAATCAAAATTCACATTTCCAGACATTAATAGTAGTAAAATTCCAAAAACAGAAGACACTATATAAAATGATAATGATAAGAGCCATGAGCCAAAAATACGAGATATCAAATATGAAAAGCGACTAAGAGGAAGAGTTAATAGTTGATTTATCAAACCAGATTGAAGATCGCTTTTAACACTACTAATAGAAATAATAATAGTAACAATATTAGTAGCAAAGGCAACAAAATTGAGAATAATACCTTGTGAGGTATTTGATATAAAGGAATCAAGGTTAGACTCAATGACAAATTCTTTTGCCGCAAGAGCAAGTCCATAGCCCGCTAAAATAAACATGATTGTGAATATAAATAAAGTAATAATGCCTTTATTTCTATATTCTTTTTGGATTGTATTTAAAATTAAATTCTTATTCATGAGTTGTAGTTGCATCTCTCCTATCCCTCACCTTTAATAATCTTATAAAAAACATTTTCAAGAGTATCTTCTTCAAGAATTTCTTGCATAGTCCCAGTTCTCTCAACGACACCTTTATTAAGAATGATAACTCTATTGGCCACTCTTTCCATTTCAGCTAAGATATGTGAATTAATCAACAAGGTCTTATTCTTCTCTTTAAGACTTATACAAATGTCTTTTACTTCTTTAATTCCAATTGGATCAAGTCCAGAGAAAGGCTCATCTAATATAATGAAGTCTTGATCACCGATTAATGTACAAGCAATTCCTAATCGTTGCATCTGTCCTTTAGATAAAGAATTTAACTTCTTGTCTCTAAGTTCTTCAATACTTAATAATTTTAGGTAGTGATTATAATCAACTTGATCATTCTCTTTATTATACATACTAGCATAAAATTTAAGTGTATCTATAACTGTAAAATATGAATAAAAAGAAAACTTTTCTGGAAGATAGACAAGCTTATCCCTTGCACTTACATCCTTAGAGGACTTACCAAAAAGTTCAATCTCCCCAGAATCTATTTGAAGGAGGCCTAAAATAGATTTTACAAACGTTGTTTTCCCTGCTCCATTTGGTCCCAAAAGGGCCACGATATCTCCGCTTTCAATCTCCAAAGAGAAGTCTTTTAGGGCCTTAAAGTTTCCATAACTCTTAGTTATGTTACTAGCTTTTAAAATAGTCATTTTTTAACTCTCTCTCACATGTGTATTGATAGGTATTGGCCTTTTGTTTTCATCTACTGCAACATATGTAAATAGCCCTTCAGTAACTTTAATACGCTCCTGTTCAAAACGTCTTATCACCCAAACTTCTATTTTAATTGTTAATGAGGTGTTTCCCTCTTTAACAGTATCACAGTAGCAACAAAGAACATCGCCAACATTGACAGGCTTATGAAATTTCATCGATTCCATTCCTATCGTAACAGTGCGACCTCGAACTCTTCGACCAGAATAAATCGCTCCAGCAATATCCATCTGAGAAAGAACCCAGCCTCCAAATATATCACCATTTGGATTGGTATCTCCTGGCATTGTTAAAGTTCTAACTATTGGCTCACCAACTGGACCCGATGAATCGGCGTTCAAATTTTGATCATTTTTTTTACCCACTATGAATAACTCCGTTAAAATCTTATTATATTAAGTATATAAGATTTCACTTAATGATAAAGTAGTATTTTTTAATCGGAAAATATATGCAGGTCTCAAAACAAGAATTAAAAATCATCTCAGAGTCTTTCGTTATCTCATCCGCCTTTATGGTATTCATTTATTTTTTGAATTTAAACTTACCTGAGAATAGCGCTCAGGGAATCAAACGTATTTTAACCATGCTTGGAGCTGACTTTTTTAATGGAGGCTACATTCAATGGGTCACATATTTTGCCTCAGTATGGACTTTAAAAGAGGTCACAAAGCTTAGAAAAAGAATTACAGCTGAAAGTAGTTACTTTAAAGCAGACCTACTCCCAACCTCTGAAAAACATCTCCTCATAGCTGATGATGTTTATCATTTACAACAAAAAATTAAAGACTTTGAGAAAAAACAAGCAAAGACTCTCTTAACTAATATTATAAAAAATGCTTGTGCCAAATTTAGATCAACAAAGAATATCTCAGAAGTTTTAGATATCATCAATATCTTGACAGAAATGCACAGAGATAACTCTGAAATCGAACAAACAAATATAAGATTTCTCTTGTGGTCTATACCCTCTCTGGGATTTATAGGTACTGTACTTGGTATTTCACAGGCATTAGCTATCGCCAATAGTAATGACATGAATAAGATAACTTCTACCCTTGGTGTTGCATTCGATACTACTCTTATCTCTTTAGTCTTAAGTGTGCTTCTTATGTGGCTCTATCATGACCTACAAAAACAAACAGAAAAATTTCATGTGAAAAGCAAAGAATATGTCATTGAAAATCTCGTAAATCGAATAGAAGTATAGGTTCATTTTGGCTAGACGCTCTAAAGATATCACAATATTTAATATTTCTTTCTTAGATGTTATATCTGGTGCTCTAGGTGCAGTCATTATATTATTCATTGCTGTTCCTAAACAAAAAATCGAAGTAAAAAAAGAAATACTCCCACCAAAGGTTGCCAATTGTGATGCAGAACTTGGAAAAATTCAAAAATGTAATAAAGAACTGGAACAAAAAGAAGCAATTATTACTAAACAAGAAAAGACAATTGAAGAGCTTGAAATTGAAAACATGGTTCAAAAAAGCCAACAAAAATCTAAAAATACAAGTGAAGTAAAACAAGATTCGAAAAGCAAAGATGGTAAAAAACAAGTTGGATTTAATTTTAAAGGAAAGAGAATCGTTTTTCTCATCGATATATCTGGATCTATGATTGGAGATAAAATCGGAGAAGTAAAGGCAGGTCTCAAAATGCTTATTGCCTCAATGGGAGCGGAGTATGAGATTGATGTTGTTTACTTCCCCTATAGTAGAGGTAAACCAACATACTCTCTCTGGGGAATGATTCAATCACTAAGAACTTCAGCTATCAAAAGTGAAGTATATCAGTTTATTAGAAAATTAAGACCTAGAGGTGGTACACCTACAAAAGGTGCACTTGAGTACGTCTTTAATAATTATGAAGGTATAACTGATATCGTTCTTCTTAGTGATGGTGTTCCAAGTGATGCAGGAAAACAAGAAATCATAGAAATGATAAAGAGGCGAAATCGTCAAGGTATCCAAATCAACACCATCGGAGTAGGCCTAAAAGAATTCAATAATAACTCACAGCTCTACGCAATTCTTGAAGCTATCTCAGGTGAAACGAAAGGCTTTAATTACGGATTTTAAATTCTCTTAGATCTCTCATTAACAATAGCATTGTCAGAAAAGTAGAATCCAAGAACGACAAAAACAATAACATTCATTATAAGATGATGATAACTAAAGTAAAAATCAGACATAAAAAGATACTTCATCAAAAAGAAACAAATTACATATGATAAAACAATTGCCATAAATATAGTAGGTAAGGCCAAATATAGATAACTCAAAATTCGAACCCTTCTAATTTTATCTACTGTGAGTCCAAGAATATTTAACAAATCACCTTCTTGTTTAATAATTTTAAGATGGAAAAACACAAGAGAGCAAAATGCAACAAAAGAAATCGATAAGAATGTATAAATCATTACTTTTATAGCAATACTAATGAGCTTAAAAACCTTACTTAGCTCTGTAACAATACCTGAAATATCTATCATGGTGATACTTGGAAAGATCTTATTAAACTCAAATAGATCCTTAGAAGATTTCCCATTTAACTTTAAAGTACTAACAAATGTTTTAGGAGCATCATTTAATACTCCGTCAGGAAAAGATATTAAGAAATTTGGAAGAAAACTAGTCCACTTAATTTCTCTTATTGAAGTCACTCTTGTTTTAAAAGGTAAATCAAAGATTTCAAAGGTAAGCTCGTCACCTACATCAACCTCAAGCCTCTTTGCATATCTCTTTTCTAAAGAAATAGAGTAAATATCTTCTTTTGAAATTTTATTTTGATAAGTTCCAGAGACGACTTTCTCTGATGAATTTAAATTGCTCTTATAAGAAAGATTCACTCCTCTATTAAGTGAGCGCCTCTTCATTTTCTCTTCCAAGGACTCATTGGCACTTTCTTTAAGAGTGATATCATCTCCATTAATTTTAATAAGTCGTGCCCGTACGAGTGGTTCTGGTTCAGTGTAAGATAGGCCATTTTGATCTAAATAATCTTTTATCTCCTTTACTTGATCTTCTTGTATATCGATTAAAAAATAATCGGGTTTCTGATCAGCATCAGTAAAGAAATACCTATTAACATTATCTAAGAGCAGAGGTGATAAATTAAAAATTAAAAAGGTTACAAAGAGCATAAAAAACTTAGAAAAAAGAAGATCTTTTTTTCTAAGCATTAATTTAAGAGATAGTGAATTAAGAAAGTTATTACTTTTGAAATACTTAAAAAAATGAGGCAATAAAAAATACGTAAGACCACTAACAATAATAAGCCCTAAGACTATCAAAGGTGCCCAGACGATGGAATTAGTTTGCAGATATAAAATAAAATTTAATATTAAAAGTGGAAATACATTTAAAAGAGTATAATTCTCACCATTAATTTTTGATAAAATTATTGGGAAAATTATCGTTAAAATAAATATCAGAAATAAGAACATAAGAAGAAATGGAAAATTCTGAATAAGATCAAAATCAACAAATTCAGAGTAGTTTAACTTTAAATACGAAAAAACAACTTTTTGAACAAGAAAACTCACTCCTACTGCTATAAAAAAACATAGAACACAAAATGAAGAATATAGGGCCAAGAGTTTCCCCTTACTTAGACCTATAAATTTATAGATAGAAATATTTTCAGACTCATTA
>NZAF01000182.1 GCA_002686115.1 Halobacteriovorax sp.
ATGAGTAAAAAGCAGTAAAGCCTGCTGTTAAAGTACCTAACCAATATGAAAATAAACTTGAAACACTATAATGAGTGTAAGCAATTTCTAAAATAACATCTTTAGAATAAAAACCAGTTAAAAATGGAAAACCTGTTAAAGCTAAAGTACCTATAAGAAATAAGGTATAAGTTAAAGGTAATAATTTAACTAAGCCACCCATTCTACGCATATCTTGCTCATCAGATAGCGAATGAATAACACAACCGGCACTTAAGAATAATAAAGCTTTAAAAAAAGCATGGTTTGCTAAGTGAAATAAACTAACAGCATAACCAGATAAACCACATGAGAATACCATATAACCTAACTGACTACAAGTTGAATAAGCAATAACTTTTTTTAAATCATTTTGTACAGTACCTGCAGTAGCCGCAAAAAATGCAGTTAAAGCACCTACAAAAGTAATTACAGATAACATAGTAGGAGAATACTCGAATAAAGGAGAACACCTAATAATTAAAAAAACACCCGCAGTTACCATAGTTGCTGCATGAATTAAAGCAGAAACCGGTGTAGGACCTTCCATAGCATCAGGTAACCAAGTATGTAAACCTAACTGAGCTGATTTACCTACAGCACCAATAAAAAATAAAAAACAAATTAAAGTAATAACATTTACTTCCCAAAATAAGAAAAATACAGTCTTATTAAAAAAAAAAGGAACTAAAGCAAAAACTGTAGAAAAATCAACAGATTGAAATACTAAAAAAACTAAAACAATGGCAATTAACACACCGAAGTCACCAATCTTATTTAAAATTAATGCTTTAATTGCTGATTTATTAGCTTGAATTCTAGTAGACCAAAAACCAATTAATAAATAAGAACATAGGCCTACACCTTCCCAACCTAAAAATAATTGAATGAAATTATCCGCAGTAACCAACATTAACATAAAAAAAGTAAAAAATGACAAATACGACATAAAACGTGATAAGTGTGGATCACCACTCATATAACCATACGAGTACATATGAACTAAAGTTGACACAGTACCCACCACCACTATCATGGTAACAGCTAAAGGGTCTAAATAAAACCCTCAATTAACAGTAAACATTCCAGAATCTATTCATGTAAATAAATTAATATAACAAATATGAGATTTAAATATAACATAATAGTAAGCAATATAAGATAGTACATTACTAATTAGCATTAAAGATACTGTAATAACAGCAGCACCTTTTCTACCAATTAAAAAGCTACCTAAACCAGCTACCATTGAACCTAATAAAGGTAATAAAATAATTAAAATAAAACTTTGTATAAAAAACATAATATATAATAATTTTAGTTAATAACTAACAATACTCATAGCTCCAATACCATTGGTTACCTAATACTTTAATAGTAAATAAAGGTTGCCAAATTTGATCCATAGCATATAATAATGAAAAAGAAGGTACTGCAATAAAAATTAAAATAACTGCAGGAATAATAGTCCAAATTACCTCAATTGTAGTATTATGAGTAAATAATTGTGGGAACCATACAAACTCCTCTTTTAATTGATACTCTTCAAACTCTTCTTCAAATTTTTCGTAAGCTACGATATCTTCAGCAATAACAGAATCAATATAAGATTTTTCTTTACCCATATCAGTAAAGTAAGAATTACTTAATTGTAACTGTAAATCACGAATTGAAACTAAATTACTTAAAATAGTACCTAAACGATTACTATAACAAGTAGTATTAGGATCATTTTTAAATTGATTATATAAATCTACATTATCTTTTGATACAAAATAACCTTTTTTTCAACCTCATTAAAAAAATACTCCACTTTATTATAATCATTTTTACCGATATATTTTAAAATATCTGTAATATTATCTGGTAATAACGAATTAGAATGTAATTTAGAAGTAACTACTAAATGTTCTAACTCTTTATCATGGTACCACTTATTAAAATAAGTATTCTCCCAATAAATAAATAACATAGTTAAGTTATAACATTTTTGTGCTAATAAATTAACTAAACCATTATCTTTATTTTTAGCAGAATAATCCACTAACTTAATAGTGAATGAATACCACATATTTACTAAATCTAATAAGGTTTCACGAACCTCTTCGTGAACCCATTTTTGAATTCTAACTTTTAAGTTATAATTAGTACTGTTGAAATAATAAATAATATTAAATAATACCCAACTTACAAAAACACTAACTAAAATTAAAAAAAAACATAAATCATGATGTAAATCAATAATACCTTCCATAATAGGAGAAGCAGGATCTTGAAACCCTAACTGCCATGCAGAAGGAGCATCATAAAACATGCTTTCATTTAAAACACTTAAATTTTCAAAATTATTTAATGAGCTTGCAACATTGTCCTCATAAAATACCCAATAATCATAACATAATGGTTTATTGTTCATACGTTTATGTAAAATATTATTATATTCTGTAACATCAATACATGGAGCATCTATAACTACCGGACGAGCTTCTCTATGTGTAAATAACTCACCGTCACTACGCATATAACCATAGTAAACATCTTTAGTTACTAATAAAGTTCTTCTAAAAGTATCCATCCAACTATAATCAACACGAGAAAGTAAACGGTTTTGTAAGTATAAGTACTCACGATAACTCGCAACACTACCATGTTCTGTCTCAATACCATGACCCCAAAACTCTTTAGCTAAGTCAGGTCTATGGATTTTAACTAAATCACCGATTACAGCATAGCCGTTCGGAAGAACGCCCCACGCTTTATAATCTGATTGATAAGTACCCTTAAAATTTGTAGGATTCCAAACACAATTATAATGATAAGTTTCCTTAAATAGAAACTGTAATAAAATACTATTTTTATAATCGATAAAATCTGAAGTATAAAATGAATCAACCGGTATTTTCCAAGCATGTCGTATACCTAAGTCCCTTTGAGGGATATCCCACTCAGGGTACCAAGTTTCATCAAAACCAAACATATCTTCTTCACCAAAACCACAAAAATAGCTATTATAATAAGTCTCAATAAAATTATCATCATTAAATATAGTATCATACTCTAAAATAGGGAACTGTAAACTATAACGGCCATCTACACTATTAGAATAGCCCCATAATTTATTTGTTAGGCCTCAACGTAAAGCTTCTTTAATAGCATCATAGTGAGGGAAATGGCTTGTTAAATAATAATTATTTTGAGCCCTTAAATTTCACTTAACACCATCTTCATAATGCTCCATACGTTTTTGAAATTCAAAATTACTTAATCTATGCACTAAACTAGTTGCAGAAATTAAATTAGATTCTGTACGATATACAAAATCCTTTAACCACTGTACACGCTCAGCAACAGTTAACTCATCTGCATTTAATTGTAAACTATGCCCTGGGAAATGGTATAAAATATACGCAAAAGTAGGACCATACATATCTAAATAAAAGTTATACACTTTTTGATTAAACGCCATAAAATCATAAGTATCTAATGCACGTGAGTGAAAATTTTGATAACCATGTGTAAATATACGTGGATAGGTATCTCGTGCACCAAATATTTTAACAGTTTGAAATCTAATATGATCATCAAACATAGCATCAGAATCATTTTTTAATATGAAAACATCCTTATCACTTAATTGATTCCATATTTCAGGAGTTTTCCAACGACCACTACTTCTATGTGTAAACCAATAGCGGAACATAAAATCTGGTACTCTATATCTCCTTACAACCTCATCCATAGCATCAAGCATTTTATCATGCATATGAATTTTATTATAAACAGCTAGCGACTCTTTAGCATTACTTCTACCAAAAATATCATGAGAAAAGACCTGTCTAAAATACACTCTAATCTCTTTATAAGTATGAGTTCTACCACCAAGAGTAACCATACTATGGTATAATAACTCACGCATACGTTTTAAATAAAAATGTCGTTTCACAGGATCAGGTAAGTTTGTTTTTTCTAACATTAAAATATAACCAGAAATATATTTATTCATACTCCATAGATCACGAATCCTTGTAGGAAAAGCATTTGATAAACCTTGGTAATCAAAAGTATCCCACATAGCATTCACAGTACTTTTTGGTACCTGATCTTGAGCTTCACCAATTAACCAAGGTAATTTACGATTATAATCACCACGAATACCTTTTGCTCTTATGTCACTGATACCTTGGAAATATGCAAATTCTTTAACACCTTTTAATTTTTTAAAAAAAGCATCAGAAAATAAATTAGGTGCAATAACATAACGTTCTGAAGGTAAAGGTAAAAAGTCACGTATAAAATTTGTAACTGGCTCAACAATACTCCTATATACATGCATAAAAAAAACATTATTTCACCAAAATTCATCAGAGCTACAAAACATATAGAAGTCAGTAAAATAAACAAAAAATTTTAAATATATCCTCTCTAAGTTAAAGTAACTAATACGACCTGTCTCAGGACTGTAATGAACAAAAATTGAAATAACATATTTTAAACAATCATAAATAAGACGAATTAAAGTAATAACAAACAGATGTATACTACCAACACATGTATAAAAAAAGCCACCAATAAAAGGATAACCTGTATCGAAATAAGCAGCTATACAATTACTAAAATAAATAATATATTCCGCAGCCATAGCGAAAAACCAACTATAAACAGCACTACAGAACCCATAAAATAATTTTAATAAATTATAAATTAACTTAACACTATAAATAAAGATACTTTCAGAAATGTATAAAAAGTTTACTCTAAATAAAACATAAAGTTCATAAACAGTAAAAACTAACTTACCAAATAATGAATAACAACCATTTAATATTAATTTAACATACGACCAAAAATCTTCAACAGTCCACATTAAAATTAAACCTAAAGATTGAAATAAGTATTTAAATAATAAAGTTATAAATTTAATACTATTTAAAAATAAATTACTAATCTCTACTAGAGACCCGTTAAAAAGTAACCTAGCACTTTCTTTAAAATTTTCTTTTGGCTCATTTAAACCAAAAAATAACCCCTCTAAAGTACAGATTCTCTCCTCTAAACCTTGAAAGTATTTGACTATACTGAACCCAATTTTTACTTTAAGTAATAAAATATGCTCAGCAGTAATTTCACTAACAAAATCTACAATATAATCAAAGATAACTCCAATTCCTTCTCAAGTTTGACCTAAAGAAAACTTAATTATAGAAAAAGTTAATTTTAAATAATACCAAAGTAAATCTTTACTTACACCGGTAAAAAATAAAATATAATATGAAAATGGTAAATTATAAATTTCAATAATATCAACATTGTACTTAATTCTAATTGGCACTACATACCACCTATTAAATACCCATGTAATATAATCAACAATTATAATTTGATACGCAGTTAAAAAATTAATAGCACTATCTTTAAAATCAAAAAGAAATTTAAAATAAACATAAGTAAATTCTTTATGAAAATCTGCATTAACAATTAACTTATTATAAATTAAGTTAGGAGTACCTATAAAATGGATTTCTTGTTTCAACTCATGGATAGCTCTTAACATAATATAAAAGTAAAAACCTATAGGTGTTAACCTTGTTAATAATGAATGAACCCACCAAAAAAGTTCTTCTATACCAGAATAAATAAAGTGAGCGAACCACTCTTTATAATAACCAATATAATATGAAGTAATTTTTTTATAAAAATCAATTAACTCCTGACCTTTAAATGGGTATAAACCACCAACATATTGATCATTACGTTTTAACTCTGCTTTAGCTTCATACCTTAAATTAGGAGTTAAAAACCAATGTTCTACACTTTCATATTGAATATAACGCTTAGTTATACGATTGAACCAATAAGGAATATAGTCAAATAGATAATATACTTTTATACTTTTCTCTTCTTTAATAGTATCAATATATTTAGCTTTATGTTCTCGTTGTTGTAAAGGTGTTTTATAAGAAAAAATCAATTGCCAAAAAGTAATAAAACGACTATGCCAAAATACTGATTTATCGTTACCAACACCTTCCCAATATTTTAAATAAACCCTATTCCATAAACTTGTTTTTGCTCTCCAATTTTGCCACCTACCATCAGGTTTGAAATTAAAAGTTTTATTAATATAATTAAACCTATTCGCAGTATATAACCAATGGTCTTTCATAATATGTTGTAAATAACGCGGCTTCCAATAACTATGAGGAACGTAATAATACCAATAATAAAACATATCAATAAAAAATTGAACATCAAAATTACTAAAAGTTAAACCGTATGTTACACGTAAATAAGTAGCAAAATAAGTGAATACTTCACTTAAATATGTAGGTAATTTAATTAATATATTAACAATACTACATAAAGTATTATAAACATAATCATAAGTTAAATAAATATACCTTGGTATCTTAAAGAAAGCACCAAAAATATATTGAAACATTACAGGAGCATAAAAAAAATATTTAACTGAATCTAACACTCATATAACATAAGTCTCACCAATCCATCGACGTAAATTAGGAGCAATCTCAGAAAACGAAATAAAGTCTACGAAATAATCATGTAAAGGTACCCAAATTTTCGCATGTATACGTAATTTATCAAAACCCCAAGAATAATTTCTAGTATCTATATGATTTTCATAAACAATTGTTTGTAAAATAACACTCTCATGCCACCTACCTATAGCACGTAATACATCAATATTACGCTGAGACTTATCTAACATATCTAACGAATCTAAAACACGCTCAGAAGGTGTTAAAGGATAATAATCTTCAAATAAATTTACTTTACCTAACTCTTCATAAACATCAATAGAAGCTTGTGTAACTTTTGGATCTAAATTCCAACTATCAGTTACATATGCTTCTGGATTTTTTTCATAAGTATCTACAATATCTTTTGAGTATTTTTGTTTATTATTATACAGTTCAGAAACACTTAATTTTTCAACTAAACTCTCAGATTCTTTGACAGAAAGTTTCTTATTTTCATTAGGCAAATCACTTGTTTCACCTAAAGCCATATAATATATTGTTTTAAAATCATTAAATAAAGTACGTACATATACAGATATAGAGCTATGATAAAAAATATTTACATATAAACCATAACTATCCATAAATGAATCATAAAAAAAGTCTTTTGTTTTCACAAAATACCAATACATACATATAAAAGGGTAAAAAATACCTTCGACATAAAATTTACAACCTTCTACAAACATTAATTTTAATTGAACAAAAAAATTAAAAATATGTGCAACAAATATAGAAAATGAATAACCAAACGATGAAATTACTCGAGAGAAACTTAAACCACCACTAAAACTATAATAGTCCCAATGCCAAATTACATTAGCTAAATATAGTAAAGTTACCCAAGCTTGACCAAATGTATGACGCCAAATATAAAAAATTGGGTAGTAAATAAACGAATGAACCCAATTAAGTCCATAATATGATAAAGTGCCTAAGTAAAATACCTTATTATAAGCATTTAAAATTTCATGTACAAAGAAACCCTTGTAGTAGCTTAAATTTAAACTAAATACTTCTTGTATATAAGGCCAGTACACTTCATTAAGATACCAACGGAAATATGCCCACTCTACCTCACGTGAAGGATCATCCTTAATAACAGCAACATAGTACTTGTAAAAGAAATACTCTAAAGTATGATCACAAAACCTTTGTAACCTAAAATTAAAAAACTCTTGTAGACTTCCTAAATATTTAATTTGATTAAAAACAACAACCGCATTATCTAACCATAACCATGCTTTCCAAGTAATATCATCATACCAAATATTAAAAGTTTCACGAGCACCTACACGTAACTTCATAAAACTAAATTTCTTATTGAAAAAAGCTTCAATCTCTTGTGTCCAATCAGTAATCATTCTAGTTTCTGGGTAATAACGTAAATTGTTTTTATGTATTCACCAAAAACCAAACCTATGCGCCATAATTTCATGATTATGTTCAAACATCTCTAATTTGTACAAGAAAAACCACTCTTTAAAAAATAAATACCAATAATTAATATTAAAACAATAATCTAAAAAATTCCAAATAGATTCAAAAGGTTTAATAAAAATTAAATAAAACCATAATTTTAATGTATAACCGAATACATTAAAAATAAAAAACCATAAAGAAATAATCTCTTCAAATAAGTACTTAATAGAATAAGTAATACCTTCATATAAATTAACAACTGATTTAATAACAGCAACACTGATATTAATAACATAACCAGGTAAATTAAAAATTTCTTTAGGTATATTTAAAATAAAAATAAATAACTGATAAGTATAAACAGAAACTAAAACAGATAATCTAATAGGAATATCTAACAATGTATTTAAAATTTTATTTACAAAAGCTGCTTCTACTAATACTGCTTTTAATAAAACTTTAGAAAGTCCATGCCTAAAAAAGTACCTATCAATAATTTCACTAATACTTGTAAATAATAAATCAAAAGCGTAAATAACAGGGTTCCAAAGGTTAGATAACTCTGTTTGTTTTTCACTAAAATAACCTGCACGACCACTATTAACACCAGTATTTTTTAAAATTGCAGGACGATACACACGATCTAAACTATCTGCTTCCCAACAATTATCTATAAAACCATAACCTTCTCGGCGAGCATTATAACTATAAATACGAGCACGTTTTTCACTTAATTCTTTTAAATTTCTCATATTATCTTTTAACTCAGCATCACGGAAAACATATTCAGCTTTATTACCTAACCATTGGTAATACTTAACAGCCCAAAAAGCACCAGTAACATACATCCAAGCATTACCATCATCATGATAACTTAGTTGCAGTCCTGTTTTATCAAGCCACCAATCATCTAACCTATTACGTAAACTTCTCCACCTTAAACCTAAAAGAGTCTTACGCATTCTTCTGTGAGAAGTAATAATATCTAAAATAATAACAAATAATAACCAACTTAAACCACCATATAAACCACCATAAGTAGTTACATGCCAAATATTTGTATGGAAAATACTAATCCAACTTAAATATAAACTTTCTAATTTATAATCTAATCTATCATCCCACATGACACTACCATAAGAAGGCCATGCTTTACACCAACCAATAGTATCTCTAGCTAGTAATTCTTTAGGTAAAGCTAAGTCACCAAAATTTAACTTATCTGTAATTAAATCATCAACATAATAATTTAAAGTTTCAGAATACTCTTTAATCCAACGAACACGCCTAGCAAAATCAATAGAATTAGAATACTGATCATAATATAAACCAGCGTCATAAACAATATGTTCACGTTCATTTACTAAATCTTGTTCTCCACGAACAATTTTTAAATACTCAGAACAACTTACAGTATCAATCCAAAAACCATCTCTAAAAGCCATCATTGAAGCTTCACCGGTTTCATCATCGAAACTTTCAACCCAAGAATACACTCGGTCTTTCATTACACGAGTATAGTAAGGGTGATCATGGGTGTACCAAATTAACCTACTATACCAAGACTTCTGGTAAGTAAACATATTTTCTAAAGTATACCTAGTATCTAAACCTTCTGCATAAGCTTTTAACTGTTCTTCAGTTAATAAACCAGTGTCGATACTTTCTTCTTCTAACCAAGTTTTAAAATCTTCCCAACTCCACTTGTAAGTTTTTTCTTTCCAAAACCAATCATGCATAAATTGGTTTATAAACGTAGTAGCTTGTCTATCAAACTCTGTAAAATTAATAGGTAAAGTAAAATCTTTACCAAAAATATTAACTACAGTACGTTTACTTTCTATAACCCCATCCTTATCTAAAACATAAGGCTTAAAAATTTCATTAAAAGACCTTTCAGGATAAGATTTAGATTTTTTTAAATCATCATAACTGCGAGATTTAAGTGAATAATATTTATCCGATGGAATACGTACATGACGATTTTTTATCCAACGAAGGGTATTACGGATTCCTCCCCATAATTCTTTCTTTTTATCATTGTTAAATAGCACACTATCGGCCACAGATTCTTTAAAATCACTGTAATCATCCGATATTTTCTCTGATCTGGCTAGAAGTCTAGCGGCCATACTAACCGAATCTACACTTAGGTTGTCTAACACGTCTAATGACTCTTTAAACTCTGTATTTAAATCTAATATTTGACGCTCTAACCAAAAAATTTCATGAATCTGTCTAACTAATTTCCAATTATATAAATCTTCAACATGATGAATCTCACCTGTTTCCATATTATAAAAATGTGACCATTTAAACTCAACGTCTTTATCTTTAACGAACCATTGCGCATTATAAAGTTGTTTTAATTTTTTTAATTCTTGTTCTCCTAGAACATTTAATACTTTTTGAATAAACTCTTCTTTTCTTAAAAAAAACTCAATGTTTTTTGATTTACCATACATAGTAGGATCATATGTGATTTCATCTATATTTACAGGGTCATAAAAAGCTTTTTTTGAATCAAAAGTAAGTATAACATTACCATCTTTATCAATTTCTTCAGCTCAACCACCAGCATACCAATCGCTACTATCTACGGGTAAATCCTCATAATCTTCTTCTACAACATAATCTTTACAAATATCATTTACTTTTCTTTTAATTTCGTTTGTTGATGTAAACTCTTCGAACTTTACAGGAAAAACAACTAACGGAAATATATAAGATAATTTTATCTTAAAATTATCAAAAATTTTAACTATTTTACTTCTTTTCTTTTCTTGTCTTACGACCATACCAATTGTGATTAATAATATATTTACTAATATAATGAAACTATAAAAATCTAAATTTATGTTTACTACGCCTTCCATGTTATTCTCAAATAAGCCTACTAAAGGTAAGCTTAAATAATTAAAATAATTCCATTTTTTAAAAATGAAAATTTTTTTTTTATTAAATTCAAATAAAAAATGCATATAAAATACAGACATACTGTCAATTAAAAATCTTAAATCTTTGTATACTTCAGAGCTAAAAATAAAAGTTAAATACTTTGAAGACCTTAACTCAAAAGATTCCATAGATTTTTTATTTACATGCGGAGATCTTAACAACCTCAACTTAATAGACTTCCTGGGTAACCTTAAGGTTCCAAATAAATCAACAAACATTTGTACTCTATTATAAATATAGGTTAAAAATGTAGATTGAAAAAATTTTAAAGTAACACACCAAGATACAAAATAATTACTGTTTTTATATCTTAAGTATTTAGCCATGGATTAGAAAATGTGAAGTATCTATACTCTTGTACTAAAGATACTGGTGCGTACTCAATCAATTGACGTGTGTCGTCATAAAAAACCTCAAAATACCCTGTTAAAGGGAAGTCTTTACGTAGAGGATGACCTTCAAAACTATAGTCAGTAACTATACGTCGTAAATCAGGGTGACCTTCGAAAAAAATACCAAATAAATCCCATACTTCACGCTCGTACCATGAAGCTCCTTTATAAACAGAAGAAATAGATGGTAAAACACTAAGCTCACCCACACTAACTAGGATGTTCATACGAGAATTATAAGCGATGCTTAATAATTGATAAATAACGTCAAAACGTTTATTTCTACCAGGATAATCTACAGCGATAATATCAGACAGAACTTTAAATTGAGTTCATGTATGAATTTTAATGAATTTAAAAAATTCTAATAAAAAATTTCTACTAATATTGACCTCGATTTCATTCGTTTCGATATAAATTTTACGAATAGTTCGAGGAATCATTAGTATAAGTAAATCCAAAAAAAATGAATATACTTTATAACTAAGAGGCAAAACACTAATAGGAGCTTTACTATTTGTTAGCAATATATTATATTCCATTTCACGAGGAAATAGACTTTTTTATCAATTACGAATAGAAGGAAGTTCAATTTTTTTTGTATTCAGTTGAAAAAAAATATAGATACTATCTGTTAAATAGCTTGCTTTTATTACTTGCCTTATAATAAATAAAACATATGAAAATAAGCGAATCTATTAAAATTTAAGCTTTAGTTTTTACTACCTTACATAATATATAAAAAAGTAATAAAAAAAAAAGCTCCTCCCTGTAGGCTTGGAAAGATTTGAACTTTCGACAACATACTTATCAAACATGCACTCTACCCCTGAGTTACAAGCCCTAAAAACTAATAAATTAATTATTTTTATTTAATTTTATAAGCAATAATTTATATTGCTCTATTAAATAGAAATTAAAGTGTTTTTGCAATTATCGCGCTAAGAAATAAAATTACTTCGCGACATTGTTTTGTTTTAAAAATTTAAAACTACCCTCTATGGGATTCGAACCCATGTTGTTGCATTGAAAAAGCAGTGTCCTAACCCCTAGACGAAGAGAGCTACATCTTATGCCATATAACTTATTTTACTTGAATATCTTTAAATAATAATAATATATCTTTATTATCCTTTAAAGTTAAACCAGATTCATATAAAAAAGTACCGTAATCAGAATTAACAGGTAAACCATCAAAAGCTAATAATAAACCGGCATAAAATAATAATAAACCAAAAGTAATAGGTAAAAATATTTTCCAACCAATACTCATTAATTGGTTATAACGATATCTTGGTAATGTGGCACGAACCCATACATATGAAAAAGCAATAAAAGTTATTTTAATAAAAAACCAAAAACTTTCTACAAGTTCAAAATGTAAAATTACAGGAGGTAACCAACCACCAAAAAAGAAAATAACCATAATTGCAGCCATTAATAACATACTTGAATATTCACCTAAAAAGAACATAGCGAAAATAATAGATGAGTACTCTGTATTATAACCTGAAACTAATTCCGCTTCTGCTTCTGGTAAATCAAAAGGAGCTCTGTTTGTTTCAGCTAACATAGATACAAAAAATATAATAACTAATGGAAATAATGGAAAACAATACCATACAGTATCTTGCTTAAATACAATTTCACGTAAATTATAAGTTCCGGAAAATAAAGCAACAATTACCATAATGAAACCTAATGAAACTTCATATGAAATCATTTGCGCCGCAGAACGTAAGCCACCTAAAAAAGCATACTTAGAGTTACTTGACCAACCAGCTAATAAAACACCGTAAACACCTAATGATGATACGGCGAATACGTATAATGCAGATAACTTAGGATCCGCAAAAACAACATCTGATGACCAAGGTATAACACACCAACCCATTAAACTCATTAAAAATGTGTATAATGGTGAACCTATAAAAATTTTAATACTAGCACGTCTTGGTACAATAATTTCTTTAGCTAATAACTTTAAACCATCAGCTAAAGGTTGTAAAAGACCCCAAAAACCTACAACATTAGGACCTTTACGACGTTGCATAGAAGCCATAGCTTTACGCTCTAATAAAGTAAAGTAAGCTACAGCAATTAATAAACCAATAATTAAAAAAAGACTAGATAAAACATAATGAACAATAAAACTAATTAAATAGTTAAAGTTATTTTCTTTTTCTAGTAACTCTAAAATAATATAATTGTTTAAAGACTCTTTATTAAATTCTAAATTTGTGATTAACTCTTGAAGCATAGATTTATCAATTACTTTGGTAAAGTATAAAGAAATTAACTCTTCATACTCATATTTAAACATTTCTAAATCAATATAATCATAATTCTCAACTTGGATAACATTAATAAAATTATCCTTTGAATAAGCTGAGCTAAAACTTAATAAATTTCTTTTCTTTTCTAAACTGTTAGATAACCAACCAATATATGAAAAACTACTAATAACAAATAAAAAAATATAAATAATTTTTTTAATACTTAATTTTTGTAAAAACATATTAATAAAAATATACTAAACTATTAGCTACCCCACCAATAAATAGATATAAATAAGAATAACCAAACAACATCAACAAAATGCCAATACCAAGCAGCTGCTTCAAAACCAAAATGGTGAGTATTAGTAAAATGGTAATTTAAATGTCTCCATAAACAAACTGCTAAAAATAAAGTACCAATAATTACATGGAAACCATGGAAACCAGTAGCTAAATAGAAAACAGAACCGTAAACAGTATCTTTAATAGTAAAAAACGCATGAGCATACTCATAAGCTTGGAAGAATGAAAAAATACCACCTAATAATACAGTTAATAATAAACCATCAGTAACTTCAGAACGATTACCTGCAACTAATGCATGATGAGCCCAAGTAATACTAGCACCCGAAGTTAATAAAATAACAGTATTTAATAATGGAATTTTCCAAGGGTCAAAAGGAATAATACCTTTAGGAGGCCACACGGCACCAATTTCAATATTAGGAGATAAACTCGAGTGAAAAAATGCCCAAAATAAACCAAAAAAGAACATTACTTCAGAAACAATAAATAAGATCATACCGTAACGTAAACCACGTTGTACCATTTTAGTATGATGACCTTCATAAGTACCTTCTACGATTACATCCCAAAACCAAGCACCCATAATTACAATAAAAAATAAGCTCATAATTTTGTGAATAAAAATAGTAGCTGAACAAGATACAAATGACTCTAAAAACATAGTAATTAAACTACTTTTACAAATAAATGCTAAAAAAGCAGAATCACTTGACGCAGATAGTTGACCTGCTAACTCTAATTTACCATGATTCATACCATAAGTTACGAAAACTAAAATGAAATATAGTAAATTAAATGAAAATAACATAGGCCAACCACTAGGTTTTACTAGATGAAAAGGGTGTTTTAATTTTAAATTAGTCCATAATTGATTTCTTTGTATAATATCCATAAACTATAAATAATTATATATTAAAATTCATTTAAGCTTAATTTTTTACCTTTTACAGTAACTTCCATAGCACTTAAAGTCCAAACATTACCTTGCCAAATATTATTTTTCGCATACTGTTTACTAGTAAAAATATCATATAGATTAAAGAAAAATAAAATAGTAGCAACAACAGAAACCCAAGAACCATAAGAAGCAATAGAATTCCAACCAGCAAAAAAATCAGGATAATCTGGAATTCTACGAGGCATACCAGATAAACCTAAGAAATGCATAGGGAAAAAAGTAATATTAACACCTATGAAAAACACCCAAAAGTGTAATTCACCTAAAACATCATCAAACTCTACACCAATGATTTTACCAATCCAATAATACATACCACCAAAAACAGCAAAAACAGCACCCATCGATAATACATAATGGAAGTGACCTACTACATAATAAGTATCATGAAAAGCAATATCTAAACCAGCATTAGCTAACACTACACCAGTTAAACCACCAATAGTAAATAAGAAAATAAAACCTAACGCAAAATAAAAAGGAGTTCTTAAAATTAAGAAACCTTCCCACATTGTAGCAAACCAACTAAAAATTTTAATACCAGTAGGTACCGCAATAATCATAGTCGCTGCAGTAAAATAAGCACGAGTATCTACATCTAAACCCACAGTATACATATGGTGAGCCCAAACAATAAAGCCTAAGATACCAATAGATAACATAGCATAAACCATACCTAAGTAACCAAAAACATTTTTGTGTGAAAAAGTAGAAACAATATGACTAATAATACCAAAACCAGGTAAAATTAAAATATAAACCTCAGGGTGACCAAAAAACCAAAATAAATGTTGGTATAATACAGGATCACCACCACCTGCTGGGTTATAAAACATAGTACCAAAAGCACGATCTGTTAATAACATAGTAATTGCACCAGCTAACACAGGTAACGATAATAATAATAAGAAAGCAGTAATTAAAATAGCCCAAACAAATAAAGGCATTCTATGTAAAGTTAAACCAATAGCACGCATATTAAATACGGTACAAATGAAATTAATCGCACCTAAAATAGATGAAGCACCAGCAATATGTAAACTAAAAATAGCAAACTCTACTGAAGTACCACCATGGAATTCAATACTAGCTAAAGGAGGATATACAGTCCAACCAGTACCTACACCACTACTTACTACACTTGAAAATACTAATAAAATTAAAGATGGAGGTAATAACCAAAAACTAATATTATTTAATCTTGGAAAAGCCATATCAGGAGCACCTACCATAATAGGTACGAACCAATTACCAAAACCACCAACTAATACAGGCATTACCATGAAGAAAATCATAATAAAAGCATGAGCAGTAATTAAAACATTATATAATTGATAGTTACCTAATAAAACACCATCACCAGGGGTTGATAACTCCATACGAATAATAATAGACATATAAGTACCCACAACACCAGAAAATGCACCAAAAATTAAATATAATGTACCAATATCTTTGTGATTAGTAGAACATAACCAACGAGTTATAAATTTATTAATTTTTTCAGATGCAAAAATTAAACCAAAAGAAATAGCACGGAAAAGAGTTTCTTCATTGAAGATCTCTTTTAATTTAGTCCAAGAATCCCCTTTTGCTGATAATTCTTTAAAAAAGATCATATTTTTATCACTATATGAATATAAGAATGAGATAATTAAAAAAAATTAAAAATAAAATTATTGCTCAATGAAACTAGCTAATAATACATCACGTTTATCTTTGTTTAAGAAAATTGCTAAAATATTAGTTAAGAAAGTATCTAATTGATCTTCAATCTCAGGAGTTAATGATTTTTCAGCAGATAAATTTAAAATAATTTTTTCAGCGATTGCACTTTCACAACATACTAAAATAACTTTTTGGAAATTCTCTACTAAAGAAACATCTAAACGATCTAAGTAACCACGCATACCAGCATAAATTAATACTACTTGATATTCTAAAGGTAATGGATCGTACTGACCTTGTTTTAATAATTCAATTAAACGTACACCTCTATTTAAAACACCTTGAGTAGTAGCATCTAAATCAGAACCAAACTGAGCAAAAGCTTCTACTTCACGGAATTGAGCTAACTCTAATTTTAAAGAACCTGCAATCATTTTCATAGCTTTTACTTGAGCAGCAGAACCTACACGACTTACAGATAAACCTACATTAATAGCTGGACGAATACCTCTATAAAATAACTCAGACTCTAAGAAAATTTGACCATCAGTAATAGAAATTACATTAGTAGGAATATAAGCAGAAACGTCACCCGCTTGAGTTTCAATAATTGGTAATGCAGTTAATGAACCACCACCTAATTTATCATTCATTTTCGCAGCACGCTCTAATAAACGAGAGTGTAAATAGAAAACGTCACCAGGATAAGCTTCACGGCCAGGTGGTCTTCTTAATAATAACGACATTTGACGATAAGCTACTGCTTGTTTACTTAAATCATCATAAACTACTAAAGCATGCATACCGTTATCTCTAAACCACTCACCTAAACTACAACCAGAGTAAGGAGCTAAAAATTGTAATGGAGCTGAATCTGATGCAGTTGATGATACAATTGCAGTATAGTTAAAAGCTTTCATACTATTTAACGCAGTTACAATTTGAGCAACAGTAGAACGTTTTTGACCTACGGCAACATAAATACAGTATAATTTTTGAGAACCAGTACCTTTTTCTTCAATATCTAATTGATTTACAAACGATTGATTAATAATAGTGTCAATAGTAATCGCAGTTTTACCAGTTTGTCTATCACCAATAACTAACTCACGTTGACCACGACCTACTGGTACCATACTATCTACAGCTTTTAAACCAGTTTGCATAGGTTCACTAACCGATTGTCTTGGCATAATACCTGGAGCTTTTACTTCAACACGACGTTTTTCTAAAGTAGAAGCATCTAATACACGACCATCTAATGGGTTACCTAAAGCATCTACAACACGACCTAATAAAGAACGACCTACAGAAATATCTACAATTTTTTCAGTACCTAATACATAGTTACCTTGTTGTACTTCACGATCATTACCAAAAACTACAACACCAACAATATCTTTCTCTAAATTTAACGCCATACCTTTAATCTCACTTGGAAAAAATACAACTAACTCACCAGCACGAACAGCCTCTAAACCACGTACACGAGCAATACCATCACCAACAGAAACTACAACACCAATATCATTAAAGTTTTCGCTATCAGATAACTCTAAATCTAAGAAACTACCAGACTTGTTAGAAACAAAGGCTACTTCATTTTTTAACATAACATTACTTAACACATTTTTTTTAACACCTAAAAAAGAAGATACATTTAATAAACCTGAATTTGAATTAACAACTTTTAACATAAACAAAAATAAACATAAGTATATTTTTTAAAAATTTCAAAAACATAAAAGCGTTATATACTGATAAACACAGTATATAACTAAAAACTACTATAAATTAACTAAATTATATAAATTTTAGTAAACTTTTCTAGATTAAACTAGAAAGCAAATAAAATTAAGAAAGTTACCATTAAACCGAATAACGCAATCGCCTCAGTTAACGCGAAACCTAAAATAGCATAAATAAATAATTGTTTTAATAAATAAGGATTTCTAGCATAAGCTAACATTAAACCCGCAAATACTACACCAATACCAACACCGGCACCACTTAAAGAAATTGCTGCTGCACCACCACCTACTAATTTTAATACCTCTAAACCCATAGAATTAATTTTAAGTGATATTATTCACAAACATTTATTGTATTTTATAAAAATATAAAATACATTTTATTCAACTTAAGATGAATAAATAAAACAAAAACTAATTAGAATATTTATAATTACAAAAATAATTTAATTAATTTTTTAAAAAGAAACTTAGTAATAATTAAATAATAAATAATTTTAAAACTATTTTTTTTATATTTATATAATTTATAATCCATTATTATGTATTGTACATATAAATATATATTACTAAGTAAAGAAAGTAAAAATTTTATTGATAAAAATTAGTTTAATCATATTAGTATTAATAAACTCAACATCTCACAATGCTTACATTATTAACCTATCAAAGTAATGTTCTATTACAGATTTTAGAAAATTTGTTTTGAGGGTTTCTTCTTTCTTAGATGCTTTCAGAAATTATAAACTATTGACGTGGCTTCATAGCAATGCTTTTGATAAAACAACTATAACACTAGCGGTCAACCCTACTTGGTCCTCTCGTACTAAAGTTAGCTCCTCTCAATTTTCTTACACCCACAGTAGATAGGGACCAAACTGTCTCACGACGTTCTAAACCCAACTCATGTACCATTTTAATCGGCGAACAGCCGAACCCTTGGAATCTTCTTCAATTCCAGGATATGATAAGTCGACATCGAGGTGCCAAACAATCCCGTCGATATGGTCTCTTAAGGATTATTAGCCTGTTATCCCTGGCGTACCTTTTATCCGTTGATCGATAACTTTTCCACATAAAATTATCGGGACACTACGACCGACTTTCGTCTCTGCTCGACTTGTAAGTCTTACAGTCAGGCATACTTATACCGTTACATTCTTAAAATAATATTAAATTATTTAGAGTAATACCTTTATACACCCCCGTTACTCTTTAGGAGGCTATCTCCCCAATCAAACTACCCTTTATACACGTTCTTCTAATAAGAATTAGTTCGAAAAAATATTAAGAGTGGTATTTCACTAACGCACTTTATACATGCTCCCACTTATCCTACACAAAATATTTTCTACAAACAATATATAAATATAGTAAAGGTGCACAGGGTCTTTCCGTCTAACTGTGGATATTCTGCATTTTCACAGAAAATTCAATTTCACTGAGTTAACACTGGAGACAGTGGAAGAATCATTACACCACTCATGCAGGTCGGTACTTATCCGACAAGGAATTTCGCTACCTTAGGACCGTCAGGAATACGGCCGCCGTTTATTGATATTTCAATTCAATGCTTAAAAACATTTTCTTTTATTTTTCAACACTGGGCAGGTGTCAGACCCTATACATCATTTTACAATTTTGCAGAATCTTGTGTTTTTACTAAACAGTTGTTCCTCCCTATTTTCTTCCTCTTTTCATTATATTATCTATGAAAAGAACTTTTTCTCCCGAAGTTACAAAGTCAATTTGCCGAGTTCCTTCAGTGTTATTCACTCACTCCGTCTTAATATACTCTACCCGTCCACTTGTGTTAGTTTCTAGTACGGTTTTAAAAAACTTTAATAATTTTTCCCGAGCCTAAAATCAATCCAAATATAAAAATCAATAATTATATTAGTACCAATTAAAAACTGTCCTTATTAAAAAATTAAGTTAATCATCAAACTTTTTTCATCAAAAAATACATTTCCCTATTTTTCTTAGAAACCGAATAACTCGTATTAAACTATTACGAAAACCTTGGACTTACGACGACATTGATTTACACAATGTTTTTTGTTACTTATGTCAGCATTATTTCTCTTGTTATCTCCATAATTTCTTTCAAAACTACTTCAACAATATACAAAATATTCTGCTACCGTATTAAACTTTTAAGCTTAATACTTACCGTTTCGGTATATTATTTTAAACTCCATGACATCTTTAACGCTAATAAATAAAACTAAAGCAATGATCTATTACGATTTCTTAAAAGAATGGCTGATTCCAAGCCTACCTTTTGATTATCACTATTTACTAACTATCTTCCATACTTAAAAATAATTTAAAGACCTTAACGAGTAATCTGGGCTGTTTCCCTCTTGATCAATAACCTTAACGCCACTGATCTGACTGCTATAATACTTAATATAGTATTCGAAGTTTTTTCAATTTCAGTATAAGCTAACGCAACTCACCATCAATCGAATAGTGCTCTACCCCTATATTAAAAACTTATAACGCTCTACCTCAATAGATTTCGCAGAAAACCAGATATTTCCAAATTTGATTAGCCTTTCACCCCTAACCACAAGTTATCCCAGCATTTTGCAACATACTTGGGTTCAGTCTAATTATTAAAGATAATAAAACAACTTACTCATGGTTAGATCATTTGGTTTCGGGTCTAATTTAAGTAACTTAAAACGTACTATTAATACTCGATTTCTCTACACCTACTTTTATTTACAAATTAAGTTTGCTACTTAAATTAACTTGCTGACCCATTATGCAAAAGGTAAATTATCACTTTCATAAACAATTTGTTTATAAAGCTCTAAATGTTCTGTATGCACTCAATTTCAAAATCTTTCACATTCTTTATAGATTCTATTTCACCTTTCCCTCACGGTACTTATTCACTATCAATTTCTAAAGATTATTATAAGGATTAGAGAGTGGTCTCCCTGTCTTCAAATACTCTAACCAAGCATTCTACTTAACCCCCTTATTAAATAAATAAACCTACAGGACTATCACCTTTTTTAGTATAAAATTCCAATATAATTTTAGTTTATTTATATAGTTTTAATAATTTTTTCGCGTTCACTCACCATTACTAACGAAATCTCGGTTGATTTTCTTTAAACTAGGTACTAAGATGTTTCAATTCCCTAACGCTGTTTTAACATTGAATTTTTTCAAAAGGAACTCATTGGTTAAAGAATTTAATATTCTAACAATGAATTTTCGCATAATTTACGCCTACTTCTTTAGATTATAGGTATCCATCAAGTGCATTAAAAAATAAAAATAAAAAAACTGTAAAAAACTTAGTTTTTTACAATAAGACCACTACTTACGTAGAAGTCAAAGTCATTATAAAAAGCTGTACTTGCATAAGTATTGCCTGTATGTAATAAGAAAGGAGAATTTACTTGAAAGTCATACCACTCTTGATTTAAAAATGGATGAACTAACGAAGAAACAAAAGAATTAAACATATCACTTTCATAGAATACTGGTATATAATAAATTAAACTTAAATTTAAAATAATAATAACAGTGATCCAAAAATTAATTATGTTTTTTTGCCAATAAGTACCCAATAACGAATTTAATACAGGTTTATCATATAAACTACCTTTTCTATATGAAAATGAAGTTACAGCAATTAACCTAATGTAGTTATAACCTGTTAATAATGAAAATAATATAACTAATAAAAAAAAGAAAAAGCCTACAAACTGGTACGCAGTCTCAATATTAAAAGATAAATTAATACCTACAACAGAGTAAAATAACTCAATTAAATAATTTTTAAACACGTAAAGCTTAATAATAAATCCAGGAAATGGAGGTAAACCTGCCATTGAAAATAAGAAAAAAACTAATATTAACTGAATAGTTAAAGGTAATTTCTGTAAATCTGAAAAATATTTGACTAAGCGATAATTAAAAATAAACTTACCTCCACGATTTTGGACAATTTGTGTAGGTGAAATAATAATAACAATTAAAAAACTTAATAAAGTAAAAATATAAACACCAGTATATAAAATAGAAGATTTAAAACCATCAAAAGTCATTGAAGATAAACCTAATAATATAAAACCAGTATGTACAATAGAACTATAAGCTAAGAAACGTTTTACTTCTACTTGCGCTAATGCTAACAAGCTACCAACAAAAATTGAAAAAATAGCCGATAAGTAAATAACGATAGTAAAAATTTGAGTAAATTGCATATAAAAAAAAGTATGCATTACTAATCTAAAAAATACAGCAAAAAAACTAATTCTTACTATAGTCGCAAAAAAAGTAGTTACCCACATAGGTGCACCCTGATAAACATCACCAATCCAAAAGTGATAAGGCACTGAACCTAATTTCATTAAAAATACGATTATAATAGCTAAAGACGACACTAATAAAATCATATCTAAACTACCTAAAGAGTTTGGCTTATAATCTAGAACAAGCTGAGAAATAACTTCACGAATAGTAAAAAGATCCATAGAGCCAGTTACAAAATAAATAGCCGCTGCAGAAATACCAAAAATACAAGAAAACACTGCACTTGTTAAAAAATATTTTAAACCTGATTCAATAGATAACCTATTAGTGGTATGTAAACCTGCTAAAATATATAAACATAAAGTCGCACCTTCTAAAGATACAAAAAACGATAATAAATTATAAGATTGCACTAACCAAAATAAAAAAAATAATGTAATAGGTAACATTATTAAAAAATTTTTAGTAAATATAGCACGATCTGTAAGCTCTAAAGTTTTTACTTTAATATAAGATGCTCTATAAGTGTTGTCATCACCATACGAAAGAAATGTGAATATTAAAAATAACATAACGCAAACGCTTAAAAAAGCCTGTACACCAAAACTAAAATGATCAAATATAACCATATTTGATGAATCAGTTAAAGAACAAGCATAAGTATAAGGATCTTCCGAACCATAACCCCTTGGGATTGAGGTAACAAAATATTTACTATCATAAAACTGACCTGAGCCTACTTGTTTTAATTTCCAAATATTCGCTACAGAAGCAAATAAAGAAAATGCAGCAGTAGCCACAATACCCGCGTTTGCCCAAAAAATATCTCTCGAAGTATTCCAAACCATTAAACGAGTTTTTTCTTTATGTGTACGAAATGAAAATAATAATAAAATAGCAAAAAAACAAAACAACCAAGCATTCGCACCAAAACTAACAAGTGCATTATAATAGTTATGTAAACTATTTGAAAAGAAATGAAGAGTATCCCCTGCATAACCTTCAAGAGTACCTGGAACTAAAACTAGATGAAATGGTTTATTACATAAATTTCTAAATAAACCTTTTACATTTTTTATTTCCGATAACCTCATCGATTTTAAAGAATAATTATTAGCGGGAGCTGGATTCGAACCAACAATTCCCGGGTCATGAGCCCGATGGGCTAACCACTACCCTATCCCGCGAATACACACTTAAAAATTAAACTAAGAAATAATAGTGTATAGATAACTTTAATTTACCTATAACACTAAAAATAAACAAAGCTTAACTTAACCTCGTAAATTACTTAAGTAACGTAAGCTAATACTTTTATTA
The DNA here is from genome assembly GCA_002686115.1 of Halobacteriovorax sp. GTDB lineage: Bacteria > Bdellovibrionota > Bacteriovoracia > Bacteriovoracales > Bacteriovoracaceae > Halobacteriovorax_A. The sequence continues at coordinate 23,893 of NZAF01000182.1, forward strand.
ATTCTATAAAAATTAACAAGTAAAGCTAAACCAATAGCGGTTTCCGCTGCTGCAATAGATAACACTGCAATAGCAAAAACAAGTGCTATGGGGTTCTGAGTATATAAATAATTACTTAAAAAGCAAATACCTACACCTAACCACATTAACTCAACACACATTAAATAAATAATTACACGCTCTAAGCTATAAATAATACCAAATAAACCAATAAGGAATAAAGAAAACCCTAAAATGAATAAGAAATTTATGTTTAAACTTAAATTACCAAAAATATATAATTTACTTAATACATTTAAAAACTCCATATTTAATATATCTTATTAAATAAATAAAAATGTTAACTTAATGAACAAAAAAGTAAACTCCAAAAAGGTTTAAAAAAACCTTTTTAGCTGGCTTTACTTTTAAAACTACAAAATGAATAATTTAATTTATTATATTATATTTTACTTTTCTCCAGCTACAGGTTCCCCTACAGCTACCATGTTACGACTTCGCACCAATAACTAATCCCAGCATCGCCCCTATTATTATAATAATTTTTCAATTACTATAAATAAAAACAAAGCTTCAACTGAAACTAACTTTCAGCGCGTGACGGGCGGTATGTACTGAATTTGATTACTCTTTCACCGTGACGTTCTGATTCACGATTACTGACGATTCCACCTTCATGTTCTCGAGTTGCAGAGAACAATCCATATTACGAGGAAATTTATAGATTTGCTCAAACTCACGTTATCGCTTCTTTTTGTTATCCCCATTGTAGCACATCTGTAGCCCAGTTCATAAGGGTCATGAGGACTTGGCGTAATCCTTTCTTTCATTTGACGTTTAATAATAAAACATCAACTATATCTTTAAAGTACTTTTTGTTTTTAGATAAGAAAAACCTAGCAATTAAAGAAAAGGGTCTCGCTTATTTTAGGAATTAACCTAAAGTCTCACGATATAACCTGACGACAGCCATGCAACCCTGTATACTTTTTTATATGATTAAATATAAAATTTGACGTACATGTCAAGAACTGGTAAGGTTTTGCGCGGATCATCGCATTAAACAACATGCTCCACCGTGTGGACAAATCCCCGTCAGATCTTTTAAGTTTCAACCTTGCGATCGTACTTCCCAGGCGGAATGTTTACCGTGTTAACTAAAATGCTGAGATAAGTACCCCAACATTGAACATTCATCGTTTACGGTATGGACTAACAGGGTCCCTAATCCTGCTTGCTACCCACACTTCCGTGCCTCAATGTCAGTTTAGATCCAGATAGTAGCCTTCGCCATATAAGATTCCTTTTAAGATCAAATAAATGCAAGCTTTATCTTTAAAAATTCCACTATCCTCTCTCTAACTCTAAGTCCGTAAATATTACATGCACACTAATATTTCAATTTAGTTTTTAACAATAAATTTATCGGACCACCTACGCACCCTTCACGCCCAATAATGATGAATAACGCTGGCCCCCCCAGTATTACCGCGGCTGCTGGCACTGTGTTAGTTTGCCGGGACTTCCTACTGCAAATCATATCATTATTAATTTATTGCTGAAAGAGTTTTACAACTTGACAACTGTCTGTTCACTCATGAAATATTGCTGGATCAAGCTTGCGCTCATTGTCCAAGATTCCACACTGCTGCCTCATCTAAAAAAGTTTGGACCTTGTCTCAGTTCCAATGTGGCTGATCATCCTTTCAGACCAGCTAAAGATCGACGGCTTGGTAAGCCATTACCCCACCAACTACCTAATCTTGTACGAGCTCATCTAGAAGCGAAATCAATCTTTTGAATATCTGGAATTTCTAATGCCAGTCTTCTAGGTAGATTCTCGTATATTACTCACCCGTTCGCTACAAAATAAATTTTAATTTTATTTCGTTCAACTTGCATGTGTTAAGCATATTTCTAGCGTTCATTCTGAGCCAGGATCGAACTCAATATTAAATTTTTCGAAAAATACAATTTTTCAAAACAACTTGAAGACACTCAAATTTTATTAGTTTTTAATTTTTTAATTAATATCTAAGCTAACTTTTGGTTAATTATATAAATTTTTAATATTTATATAATAATACTATATAACCAATAAATCTAAAAAAATAAAAAAAAAGGAATTTATCCTTTAATAGTAAGAAAATAGAAAACTTTTAAATATCTTTCAAAGAAATAATTTTATCTTTAGTCCTACTTAATTGATCAGAATGATATTGTTTTTTTACACCTGAACGTTCTCTAAAAGTTAATAAAATAGGAGCAACGATACTCACTAAAAGAACTAAACCTGACATAATAAAAGCAAATGAATATTTAGTATAAAAAACCATACCTAAATCCTCTAAATCATTTAATACAGGTCTTAAGTTAAAGTAACTTTCTAAAGAACTATCACGAACAACCTCATTTAATCTCCAATAATATAAATTAGTTAGTAAACTAGAATTATAACTTTTAAAGAAAATAAAAAATAAACTTAAAAATAAAAAAAATAAAAAAAAATTAAATAAGCCGGATTTTTTTAACTTATACTCAGGTATTTTTTCAAATTTTAACATCATAATAACAAATAAAAATAAAACTGCAATAGCACCTACATAAATAATAACATATAATAAAGCAAATAACTCTAAACCATAAGCTAATAAAACAATACTTGAATATACATAAGTTGCAATTAAAAATAATAAAGAATTAATTGGATTACGAGATAAAATTATACCAAAAGCATTTAATAAAAAAAAGCTATAAACAAAAAAAGAAACAACAGAATCAAAAGTTAAATTATAACTTTCAATACTATAAAAATATACACTTTTTACAAAAAAAACAACATTAGTTTCTTCAGAAAAAAATGAAAAAAACATATTATTAACTATATTCACAAATGAATTATACTCGCCAATAATATAAGGGCAACCTATTTCCTCAAAAAATTGAGTTAATACTAAACTCATTCTTGAGATATATGATATATTAAACTCATTAAAAAACGATAAGTATAAATAAAAATATACCATAATTGAAATTAAAATTAAACTACTTACTATATTTTCAACAATATGAATATAATTAAATAAGCTGTAATTTTTAAAAATAAAATTACCAACACTTATTAAAATATATAAACCAATAAAAAATACAATAAATAGAATATTCAAACTAAATGATAAATCAAAAACTAAAACATTAATTAAACTTAATAAAACTACAAAAATAGAATAAAAGTTTCGGAAATCATTTTTAGTTTTTAAAACATCACCTTTTAATGAAAATTCAAAATAATCAAAATTATTATTATTATTAATATTATTATTTAACATAGTTAAAAAAAATAATTACTTAATTTACTTTTAAAGTAGAAAAAGTATCAAATGGAGATTTACACCAAGCATAAAAAGCCTCTAAATCTACAGCTTCAACAACAATAGGCATAAAAGCATGATTTACACCACAAATTTCAGAACATTGGCCATAAAAAAAACCCTCACGTTTTAAGAATAAAGCAGTTTGATTTAAACGACCAGGACAAGCATCTAATTTAATACCTAACGAAGGCACGGTCCAACTATGAATTACGTCTAAAGATGTAATTAAAAAACGAATCCAAGAACCATAAGGTAAAATAACATTATTATCAGTAGCTAATAACCTATAAAAACCGTTGCTTAAATCCTCAGTTTTTACCATATTACTAGTAAATTGATAATTTTTAAAATAAAACACATTAGTATTATAAAAATCAACATTATAAAAACTTACTAATAAAAACATAACTAAACTGTTTAAACTGAATAAAACTAAAGCAGGTACAATTAAAATAGGAATTAAAAAATACTGACCTAGATGATAAGGTTTATTAACTTTAAATAAAAAACTAAAAATTGAAGAATTAATAAAATAGTTTAACAAAGTTAAAAAATATAAGAACTATTAATAAATAAATATTAAATAAACTAATAAAAATCTTTCTAGGTACAAAAAAATAACAAGCACTTAAAATACTTGAAAATGAATACCACTACCCAAAAGTGGAATTGAACCACTACACAAGGATTTTCAGTCCTTTGCTCTGCCAGTTGAGCTATTTGGATTTTAAACAAGTGGAGAGAGACTCGAACTCTCATCAATTGATTTTGGAGACCAACACTCTACCAATTAAGCTATCCACTCTGTTATAGCAAAAGAGGGAATCGAACCCCCGACACGTAGATTATGATTCTACTGTTCTACCACTGAACTACTTTGCCATATTTTATTATTTAATAAAATTTTTATAATTTTATTTTTGTTTAAATAATAAAAAAAATTTATTCACATAACTCCAAGGCCACCAATAGAAATCCATATTAGAATCCCAAAAATTAGCATAAGGAATAAAGAATAAAAAGTATAAAAAATGAGCATGGAATGCAATATAACCTAACTCGGTATAAGGATACTCAACTGGTTGAGCACCTAACCAACCTAATAATAAAAAGTTACCTACGAAAGTCCAAAAACATAATTTATACCTAAAACGAAACTGAGCACTCTTAACAAACACCGGATTTAAAAATAGAACGGCTAAAATTAAAATAGCTGCAACCATAGCAATTACACCATTTAATTTATTTGGAATAGAACGTAAAATAGCATAAAATGGTAAGAAGTACCACTCAGGAACAATATGAGTAGGAGTTACCATAGGATTCGCTCTAATATAGTTATCTGAATGTCCTAAATAATTTGGAATAAAGAATACAAAGTATGAAAAGAACATTAAAAATAAAATAAATCCAAATAAATCTTTTACATAGAAATAAGGGTAAAAAGATACTTTATTATAATTATCAAAATATAAAGGGTTACCTGAACCATCAATATGTAATAAAATTAAATGTAATAATACTAAACCTAAAATAACAAAAGGTAATAAGTAGTGTAAACTAAAGAAACGGTTTAAAGTAGCATTATCTACAGAAAAACCACCCCATAACCAGTGTACAATATCTTCACCTACATAAGGAACAACAGTAACTAAATTAGTAATTACAGTTGCACCCCAAAAACTCATTTGACCCCAAGGTAAAACATAACCAATGAAACCAGTACCCATCATTAATAAAAAGATTAAGATACCAGTAGACCAAAGTAAACGTCTTGGATATAAATAAGAACCATAATAAAGGCCACGAGCAATATGAATATAAACTACAATAAAAAACATAGATGCACCATTTGAGTGAGCATAACGTAATAACCAACCGTAGTTAACATCACGCATAATATGCTCTACACTATCAAAAGCTAAATCTACATGCGGAGTATAATGCATTGCTAAAAAAATACCTGTAATTAATTGAATGGCTAAACAAATACCGGCTAATGAACCAAATCCTCACATATAACTCACGTTAACTGGTGTTGGATAATCGATTAATTCATTTTTTAAAATAGGTAAAATAACTGAAGTACGTAATACAGACTCTTTCATAAATGAATTTAATTAAAAACGGGAATGAAGGGAATTGAACCCATATCAATAACTCGACAAGCTAATGCTCTAACCTTTAAGCTACATTCCCTTAGGACTATAAAATATAAGAATTGATTCTTGGCTAAATAACATAATGGTTAATGTATTGAATTGCAAATTCAATGATAGTGGTTCGATTCCACTTTTAGCCTTTTAGATAAAGGAAAAAAATATTATTTTATTTTTACTCAAAAAAATAAAATAAAAGCCTTAATGGTGGAATTGGTAGACACGCTAGATTTAGGTTCTAGTCTTGCAAAAGGTAGGAGTTCGAGTCTCCTTTAAGGTAATTTTTAAGCGTCTTTATGAAAAAATCATAAAGACACCACTAATTAGCTCACCCATACTAATTGAAAAAATACTTAGAGGTAAATTAATCTTCTAAATTATTAAAAAAATAACTAAAAAATAAGAAACCAGTTGAAAAAGATGAACTTTGGAAACTTTGACGTTTTAAAATATAATACGAATTTTTATTAGTAAAATACGATAATAAATTATTAAATGATTCATAAAAAAATTTATTACAAAATAAAATACCCGAAAATTTAAAAACAGTAGTACGAATAAAAATTACGAACTCATTAAACATTTTTAAAAAGAATGTAATAAAAAAAATAAAAAAACTTGAAATATAACGACCTCTTAACTTTAAGATCATAATACTATAACTAAAAAAACCTCTTAATAAGTAAAAAAAAGAAAAACCTATTAAAGTAATTAACCAAAAAACTTGTGGAAAAAAAGTTGAAAAATCCATTTGTGGCATATTTTTATAAATAAAAACTTAAAAAAGTAACTTTAAATTTACCAATCTAAAGCACCTTGTCTTCACTCGAATATAAAACCAAAACCTAATAAAACTAAAAAAAATAACATAGTTAAAAAACCAGTTAAACCTAAAACAGATAAACAGATAGCCCAAGGAAATAAAAAAGCAATTTCTAAATCAAACACAATAAATAAAATTGCAATTAAATAAAAATGAATTTCAAATTTTAAACGAGCATCTTCAAAAGGATCGAAACCACATTCATATGCTGATATTTTTTCAATATCTCTATTTTGACTAAAAAATAAAGATAATAATTTTGCTAAAAATAACATAATAAATACCAAACAAATAGAAACTAGAAAAAAAATAAATATATTTATATAATTTATAGTAAACATTTTATATTAAATTAACCTTAATGTAAGTGAATTACATCATTTAAATAAATACATACTAAAACAGTGAAAACATAAGCCTGTAAAAAAGCAATAGCCATTTCTAAACCAGTAACTAAAAAAATAATAATTAATGGAAAAATACCAATATTTAACCAAATACCTAAAGCTAAAAACATACTCCAACAAAACCAAGCTAAAATGTTTAATAAAGTATGACCAGCCATCATATTTGCAAATAGTCGAATAGATAAACTAAAAACTCTAGCAATATATGAAATAATTTCAATAGTAACAATAAATGGCATAATAGCTAAAGGAGCACCATCAGGTAAAAATAAACCAAAAAAATGTAATCTATGTTTTACAAAACCAATAAAAGTAACACCAAAAAAAAAAATTAAAGCAATAGAAAAAGTAAAAATAAACTGACTAGTTACAGTAAAACTATAAGGAATCATACCTAAAATATTTGACAAAAATAAAAATAAGAATAAAAAGAAAATTAATGAAATATATTTAACATATTTAACACCAACATTTTCTACAATTAACATTCTAGAAAATACAAATAAATTATTGATTAATAAAAAATGCCATTTTACAACCATTAAAGAAACATAAGAAAAAAAAAATAATATCAATAACATTAATGCTAAAATCATAACAACTACTAAAGTAGAGTTAGTTATTGAAAAATAAAAATTATGTAAATTAAGAGAAATCAAAGTAATTAATTCAAACTGTTCTAAAGGTGAATTAAACATATATTATATTAAAAAGTAACTAAAAAACTTTTTATTTTATTTTATTTTACGTCATATAGACGTAAAAATCTAAAAACAGAATACTCAATACTTTCTATAAAAATTTGAGGACATACACCAAATAATAATGTTAAATAAGCTAAAATACTTAAAACATAAAAATCACGTGCAGACATATCTTTAAATTTACTAATATATTGAACTTTTAGTGAACCAAAAACAACACGATTGTATAATAAAATCATATAAGCAACTGTAAATACACTAGCTAAAGCACTAATAACAGCCGCAAATGTATTTGTAGCAAAAATACCAATTGTTGTTAAAAACTCACCAACAAATATACATAAACCAGGTAAACCCATATTTGCAATGGTAAAAAAAAAGAAAAAAAAAGAGAATAATGGCATAACTTGACTTAAACCACCATAATATTTAATTAACCTAGTACCATAAATATCATACAGAACACCTACTAATAAAAACAATGCACTTGATACTAAACCATGACCTAACATTAATAAAATACCACCCATAATACCATAATAATTTAATGAAAAAATACCTAACATACCATAACTCATATGAGCTACAGATGAGTAAGCAATAATTCTTTTCATATCAACCTGGCGTACAGTTGTTAATGAAGCATAAACAATACCAATAACACAAAGAGTTAATGCTAAAGGTAAAAAAAATTTAGTTGCATCACTAAAAATAGGTAAAACAAACCTTAAAAAACCATAACCACCTAGTTTTAATAATAAACCTGCTAAAATCACAGAACCAATTGTAGGAGCTTCCACGTGAGCTTCAGGTAACCAAATATGAAATGGCCATAAAGGTACTTTAATGGCAAAACCAATAAAAAATAAAATCCATAATAATTTTTGAGTATTTAAATTGTAATTAAAAACATAACTATCATACCAACCGGTACTACCTACAGTTAAATAAATAATTAAAATACCTACTAACATAAATAATGAACCAAAAAATGCATAAAATAAAAAATAATTTGCTGCTTTCATTCTACGACTACGAGAACCCCAAATACCAATGATTAAAAACATAGGAATTAAAATTGCTTCAAAAAATACATAAAACATTAAGAAATCTAAAACAATAAATGAGGCTAAAATAAATAACTCTAATAATAAAAATAAAGTAAAAAATAATCTAACTTTTTTATCCACACTAAAAGCTACTAAAGAACAAACAGAAAATAAAAAAGTAGTTAATATTATTAAAAATAACGAAATACCGTCAATACCTAATACCATAAAAGAATCTTCAGGAAAATAAAAAAACTTAGGACCTTCTATATAAACAAAATTATATTCATTAATACTTTGTAAACAAACTTTTCAAATTTTACATGATAAAATAAACATTACCATAGTAATTACTAAACTAACAACACGAATTTGATTATTACTTTTTACAATGGGTGTCCATAAGAATAGACCACCACCAAAACCTAATAACATTATTGTATAAATTAATGTGCTTAATACCATTTTTTAATGTGTTTTATAACATTTACTACTACTAATATATATATATATATATTTAAATATGGCAAGTAATGGGAATTGAACCCACGACCAAAAGATCCACAATCTTTCACTCTAAACCACTGAGTTATACCCGCCTACTAAAAACTTTACTTTTTACTTAATTAATGTAAAGTTTTTTTTATAATTTAATAAATAAAAGAATTTAAATACAGCTAACCTATTTAACACGAAGTATACAAAAAACTTTTGTAATAACAACCTATAAATAGATTCCATAGAACCTTTATAATTTTTAAGAGTATCTTTAACTAAATTAAAACGCTTAGCATCTACAAATAAATTATTATTAATAATCATACCTAAAAAAATTAACTTTGACTTATTATTATCAATAAATTTAACTAAGTCATAGAAATTAACTTCATTAGTTTGACCATAACTTAAAAAAGATTGACTTTTTAATAAATAACGTAACTTTAAGTTAGAATTATTTAAATAAATCGATGAAAATACACCACGTTTTAACCAAATAGTTGAAAGATTAAACTCCTCTAACTTATACATAAAGCTTTTTAAAGCAGATTCATTATCTCTATAATTCCAAAAAAAAAAAAAAAATTATTCTTTAGAATTATTTTATTTAATGCAACAGAATATCTTTGTTTTCTATAAAGCCAAAAATTCATAAAATTAACGATCTACTTCACCAAAAACAATATCCTGAGTACCAATAATTGCAACAACGTCAGCTAAATAATGACCTTTAGCCATAAAATCAATACCTTGTAAGTGAGCAAAGCCTGGAGCTTTAATTTTACACCTATAAGGACGATTAGTACCATCTGACACTAAAAATACACCAAACTCCCCTTTTGGCGCTTCAACAGCACTGTAACATTTACCTTCTGGAACATAGAAACCTTCACTATATAATTTAAAATGGTGAATTAATGCTTCCATAGACTGTTTCATTACTTTACGTGCTGGAGGTGTTACTTTTTTATCATCTAATTTAATGTGACCTTCTGGTATTTTAGAAATACACTGCATAATTAAATGTACACTTTGACGCATTTCTTCAATTCTAATTAAATAACGATCATAACAATCACCATTAGTACCAACAGGAACTTTAAAATCTAAATCACGATAAACTTCATAAGGTTGTGTTTTACGAAGATCCCAAAAAATACCAGAACCACGTAACATAACACCACTAAAACCTCAATCTAAAGCTTCTTGTTTAGTAACAACACCGACATCAACTAAACGTTGCTTCCAAATTCTATTATTTGTTAAAAGCTCTTCAATCTCATCAATACGAGAATTAAATGCTTTAGCAAATATATAAATATCATCTAATAAACCTACAGGTAAATCTTGATGAACACCACCTGGACGTATATAAGCTGCATGCATTCTTGCACCAGAAACGCGCTCATAAAATTCCATTAATTTTTCACGCTCTTCAAAAGCCCATAAAAATGGTGTAAAAGCACCAACATCTAAAGCATGAGTAGTTAATGCTAATAAATGATTTAAAATTCTTGTAATCTCTGAAAATAATACTCTAATATACTGCGCACGTAAAGGAACAGTACAATTTAATAATTTTTCAACTGCCAATGAATAACCATGTTCTTGTGCCATCATTGAAACGTAATCTAATCTATCAAAATAAGGTAATGCTTGCATATATGTTTTATATTCAATTAACTTTTCTGTACCACGATGTAATAAACCAATGTGTGGATCTGCTCTTTCTACGACCTCACCTTCTAGTTGTAATACTAAACGTAAAACACCATGAGCAGAAGGATGCTGAGGGCCAAAATTTATATTAAATGTTTTATATTTTTTTAAATCTTTCATAACTTTTTAATAAATAATAAATAAATCGGTAACACTATAAATTGGGGCAGAAGGATTCGAACCTTCGAATGACGATATCAAAAACCGTTGCCTTACCACTTGGCTATACCCCATCACTTGAACCTATAATAAACTTATCCAGGGTTTTTAAAATACAATAATAATAATTTTTAATATTTAAAAACTAACATAAAATTGAATAAGTCCGTAACATTATAAGATCTTCTCTAAAAAAAACCCTAAGCTCAGTAGGATTTGAACCTACAACTTTTCCATTATGAGTGGAACGTTCTACCCTTGAACTATAAGCTCATTTGGTTACAATAATAAATATATATAATTAAATAAAACTTACTTTACGCCTACTACGCGCATTTTAATAGGTATTTTTTTACCTGCTTTTTTTAATAAATCAACAATGGCTTGAGAATTAGTACCTTCTACTTCAAATAGAACCATACCACAACGAATTTTAAAAATTCTTGCAATTACTTCACCTTTACCTTTACCCATACGTTTATCACCTACTTTTGCAGTAACTGGTAAAGTAGGGTTAACACGGATCCATACTTTTGCAATTTTTTTTAATCTACGCGATAATACTTTTCTAGCAGACTCTAAATGTTTAAAACTAACAAAACCATTTTCTAAACTTTTCAAACCAAAACTACCATAAACAATTTTTGAACTTTTATTATTTCTATTACGATACAAACCTTTCATAGGTCTTTTTTGATATCTACTATACTTTAATTTTAACATATTCATACTTTAATACCTAAAACTCCTGCAAAAGTATATGCTTCTGTTAAGCTATAATCAACAGGAGTTTTTAATGTTTGAATAGGAACCTGCTTACCTTTATAATAACTAAATGAATAAATTTTTTTTACTGCACGCATTTGACCATTTACCTTACCTGATATTTGAATTTTTAAATACTCTGCACGCATTACATCACCTAATCTTGATTTTAAAGGTACAAGATAAAAAATTTCACGTAAAATTTTAAAAAATAAATTTAAAACTTTACCTGAGCGTTTATATTTTTCTAAACCAATAGAAAATGTTTTAGCAATTAAAAAACTATTTTTACGTAAAACACCTAAAACCATATAAAAAATATGAGTTTTTATACCACGGTATAAATTTTTTTGCTCTTTTGGAAATAATTTAACAAAAACTGTCATATAAGTTGTAAAAATATTTGTTTCATAAATATTATAATAATCTAAAATATTATATAAACGAATTCTTACAACATTACCTACAATACGTTTTAACTTATCTTCTAAATAAAATTCTAAAATTTTTAAAAAAAATTGACGATAAGCCAAAATTTTTTTATAACGTTTTAAAATAAACTTTAACTTCATTAACTTAACGTTTTTATCTCTATAAGGACTTCTCGGAGAATAAGGAACTTTAAAAAAACCAATACCTACAGGATTCCAATACCAATTTTCCTGTAAAAATGATAAGAAGAACACTTTATTAATACGAGGTTCAGAACCATTAAAATAACAAATTAAAACATGAATATCTGTTAAATTTTTCTTTTGAACTAACCTCATAGATAAGAACCAAATAGATAATTTTTCTAATGTATTTACCAACCATTGTTGAATAAAAAAACTTTTCTTTAAATTTTCACCATACTTAAAACTACCAAAATGTGAGATTCAATCTTTACTAATGCCTAAACGATTACCAATTGCATGACCTTTTCGACTCATAAATTTTTAAATTTATAAAAACTGAAGACTAACTTAATAACGGATAAGGAGGGATTCGAACCCCCGGTATCTTTTAAATACACTTGTTTTCAAAACAAGCACCTTCGACCACTCAGTCACTTATCCAAAAAATAAAATATTAACGTCTTTTTTTAAACTTTTTACGACGTTTTTTTTTCCAACTACAACCATTATGGGAAATTGGTGTTTTATCAATAATATTTCGAATAGTAATACCTGAAGAAACTAAACCTTTAATAAAGTTTAATCTATGCGACTTAAATGGTAAACCATGAAACTCTAAATCTAAAAAACATACTAATTTAGACTTTAACTCTAAACCTAAATTTTCTCCTAAAAGAATATTAGCAACAGCTACAGTACGCCTTCTTAAAAAGAAATAATTTAAACCACCACTACTATAAAAAACATAACGACCAAAAGGATCCATAACAGTAATAAAAACATTATTACGAGTAACTTTAAAAACTAATTTATAAACTACAACATCTTTAAGACGATTTTTGCGTGCGTACCACTCTAACTTATCTAAATATTTTTGTTCTTGGTGTTTTTCACGACTTTTTTTATCTAAAAAAGTAACATTTTTTGAATTGCTAAAATCGCTAATTCTATTATGTAACCTTTCAAAAGTATTATCCTCATTTTTTAATACTGATAATGTTTTAAAAAAAAATAAATTTAAATTATTTTTTAACTTATTTACAAACATGTTTATTATAAATAATTATTTAAAAGAATTAAAAATATATATATTTTACATATTAATTTCTATAACCCTGACGACTAGTTTAGCATACACATATAATTACGAAGCTTTTTATTTAATTAGTAAGCCAATTACAATAAATACAGACCAATTTAGTTTTATATTTACAAATATATTTGAAGCATTTAAAACATACTTAACATTAAGCCTTATTATTGGATTTCATTTTAATATACCATTTATAGCTTGGATATTATGGAAATTTTTAATCAAAGGATTACATAAATATGAAAATACAATACTACTAAAAGCATCTCTAATTATAACCTTAACCTTAATTTTAATAAATTTACTATTTTACAACATAATAATGCCAATAATTGTAACATTTTTACTACAATTTGAAAACCTAGTAGACTTTAACCCTGTAAATATACAAATACAACTAAAGCTAGAAGAGTACTTTAAAATTTATATACAATTAATATATATATTTAACTTAACTTTTTTAATACCATTTTTATCGCTATTTATTAATAACATGAAATGAATATATTATAAAAAATATATTTATGTAATATTATTAATAATAATAGCACTAATAACACCTCCTGATATTATTAGTTTAATACTATTTTTTTTACCTACATTTTTAACTTTAGAAATTTCACACTTAATCAAAAGAATAAATTATAAATAAATTAAATATAAATGGGAAGGATGGGACTCGAACCCATGATGGCACAACACCAACAGATTTACAATCTGTCACCTTAACCAACTCAGTCACCGTCCCTAATTTATTTTATTTTAATTTATGTTTAAGTACGTAAAAAATACGATAATACTAATTTCACATTTTTTAAAGGAATATTATCATTCACATTAGCAAAAATCTCATGATATTTTGCAGTAAACGGATTAGATTTATTATGCCTTGCAAAATGTTTTTTTTTATTTTTGTATTCTGTAAAACTACGTGCATTTTTACTAATTTTATGAAAATTCATATGCTCATACTGTACCTTATCTTTACCAAAAAAGAAACTAGGATGTTGTTTTGCTAAAACATTATAATTATTTAAAGGATCGTATAAAAAAATACCTGTTAAAAGTCTATGCTTTACATATAAGTGAGGTAACTCTGGCTTAATAACAGAACTAAACATAAAATTTAAAGGTAAAGTTTTATTACCTAATAAAAAGTTTAAGAACATTTTACGATCTACACTAATAATATCATTTTTTTTAATATGAAAATTCCTATAAATAACTTTTTTACCGTTTACCTTAACGAAACCATGTCTTATAAATTGCTTAGCTTGCATTAAACTTAAAGCAAGATTCATACGAAATAAAACAACTACTAAACGGTTTTCTAATAAACTTAAAAAGCTTAAAACTTTATTTTTACGACGTTTACTTTTTAAATAAGCTCCACGCCAAACATTATTTTTTAAATAACCATAAAAAAAACGTAAAACACGTTTTAATGTGTAAATTTTGTTAGAGTGACCTTCAACAAAAGAACAACTTCCGTGTGTTTTTACTTTTCTATGTTCAAATAAATCCCAATAATGACTAACTTTATTTGTGTCTAATTTTTGCCACTTATAAGAAGTTAAAGGTCTATAGCGTTTACGACGTAAAACACGTTGGGCTTTCATACCAGATAATAATTTACGCTCATAAGGAGTATAGATACGGTCTTTTACAAATAAATGACCATATTTCTCAATAAATTTTTGCTGCTCATCTTTATCTGTAGTATTTAGAATGAACGACTTAAATAAGTTATTTAACTTTACATAAGTACGTATTTTTCTACGCCTTTCTTTACCTTTTTGTTTTCTAATTGATTTTAGCTCTTTCTTTTCCATCTGCATTTTTTTAACCATAGCAGACTTTAAAATTTTTTCAACACGAATTTGGGCATAATTTTTTTTACCTAAATTATTAGTCATTAATTTTTTTTGTTGTACATTTTGTAAATTCCTTTTCATATACTAGATTTTTTTAAAGGCGGTAAATTATTTGCTTGTCTTTTTTGAGCTAATTTACGTTTCTTCCAAATACGTTTAAAATTGATAGGTGTATTATACCTAGTAAAAAAATGTTTATCAATATCAAATTTTTCTTCAAAACGTAAGTTACTATGTTTAATAACACCACGAAAGCGTTGTATAAAACCACGGGCATAAACAGCATTTGCATTTAATCTAACTAAAGATTTTAAATTTAAATGACGTGATTTAACACTATCTACATTTTCGTAAACATTTTTTGAAATATTTAAATTAGACTTAGTATTATCTAAATCGATACTTCCTGTATTTTTTTCAATACCACTAATATTTTTAATATAATTATCTAAATAGTAGAAAAACTTACGCTTATTATATTTTTTATAAATACCACTTAAACTATTATCACTTTGTAAAACCATTTCTTTGTTACGAAGAGATTTAAAACCATTAAAATGACTAAACAAATCATCACGTATAAAAGAATAATTAGAAACGGTTAAACCTTTTTCTACATAAAACTTTAAATAATTAAAAAAGAAAAATAATGACTTAATTGAGTTATTTGCAGGAATAGGCATCATTACTTTTTTCATTAATAAATCTGGATGTTCCCTAGAATCTACTAAAGCAACAACAGGAATACGTAAGAAATAAGCTTCATCTAAAAAGTTTTTACTACCAGAAAAATCCGATAAAAAAACTAAAGAAGGTAATTGCCTTAAATTTAGAAATTTAAAGTTAATAAAATTCGTAAAAGCACCATCAATCCAATCATCAGTGAAAACACGAACAACATTTGAAAAAGGTCTTAAATTAAAAATTTTGCTTAAATAATAAACTTCTTTTTCCATACTTCTATTCATAACTAATATAGTACCACCATTTTTAACAATATGAACAATAATAGGACCTAAACGTTCTAATCTTTTCAATAATTCTTGTATATTTAAAATATCCCAAGAACTTCCTCTTGAACCCAAAATAAAATTTTGCAACCAGACTGCTCTATTTTGTACACGGTTTCCTAAATGTAAACCTAAATCAATAAAATAATTAATATTTAAAACTTGATTAATTTCTTTTTTTAACATAAATTAAACTTACTACACTATAAAATGTATATAAAATACATTATAACTACACTATAAATGCGTAAAATAGTTATATTTTACCATTTACTACTACCTTCTGATGGACTCGAACCATCAGCCTCAATAGAGGACAGATTTTAAGTCTGTTGTGTTTACCAATTTCACCAAGAAGGCTTTTTTTGTTTTTTTATTTACAAAAAAGTAAATTTCCTCTATTAATTAAAGGAATAAAAAGATAATATTTTTTGGTTTAAAAAATTAAATTTTTTGTTTACTTTAAAATTCACAAAAATATTTAAATTTAATGATAAACTTCTAGTTGAATAAAAAATACTTTGAAATAAATTATATACATGATACATAAAATCATTATTAGGAAAATAAAAAAAACCAATATTAAAAATTTCATAAATACATAAAAAAAACTTCGAAGTAGATAAAACCATAACACTTTGGTTTTTTTTACCAACAGGAGAATTATTTTTTTTTAACTTTACAACCTTATTTAAATACTTAAATAACAAATTTATAATTAAAAAAAAGAAAAAAAAATCATTATTTTTTTTCTTTACTTTAATTTCGAAGAATAAATTTGAATAATTAACTTTAAAACTTACTTTTTGGTTTAAAAAAAAACATTTAAAAAAAAATGCTAAAAATGTTAATATAAAACTAAACTCTTTTCTACTTACTCTAAAAGAAAACTTAACACTACCAACTTTAGGTAACTCTAAATAATTTGTAAAAAAACCTCAATTGTGTAATAGAGGCCATATAATATTTCTTTCATATAAAGTAAATAACATAAAACAACTAATTTAAAAAATAACCTTTGCTAAAAATAAAATTTTAGATATATTTTTTTCACGTAACTCTAAAGCAACAGGGCCTTTAACAGCTTTACCTAGCATTTTATCTTTATTATCTAATAAAACAACACGGTTTTCACCAGCTCTAACAAAGAAACCTGTTTTTCGCCTAACCCATTTTTTTAACGAAACAATAATACCTAAAAAAACTTTTCTAGAAGATTTTTTTTTATAACCTTTATAATCCGCAATACTAACAACCGCAATATTACCTAAAGTACCTTTACTATTATTAGAATAACCATTTAAAAATTTCAAACATTTTACCGTACGAATACCGCTATTATCTGCAACTTTAACCTTACTTTCTAAAAATAACATATTATAAATTAAATAAAATACAAAACACAATAGTATAAAAAACTTAATAAATTAATCTATACTATGGAAATCGGGACGATATGATTCGAACATATGACCTTCTGTTCCCAAAACAGACGCGCTAGCCAAACTACGCCACGCCCCGGATAAAATTTTAAACTCTCTTTAGACTGGATTCGAACCAATGTAACCATGGTTAACAGCCATGTGCTTTAACCCCTAAGCTACTAAAGATGAAATTTAAGAAGTTCATTCATTAAAAAAAATAATTTACCAACGAAACCTAGTACCAATATGTTTAATACCTTCCTCAGTTTCGTTATAATATTTTTTTAACCCATTATTATATAACTTAGTACGTTTTAAAAAAAACAATGAAAAAAATAGCTCACTAAATAACTTCGATTGTAAGTCACTTTCCCAATCCCATTTTGCTTTTAAAACATTACTAAACAATTTTACAGTACGAAGTAAAAAAATATCTTCATCCATAATACTTTGTGGAATTTTATATACCTGACCAGCTTTTCTAACTTTTTGAAACTCTACAGTAACTAAAAAGAAAAAAAGAATATAAAAATATACAATCACTGGGTGTACTCTTAAAATTAGTTTTAAATTTTTAAACGCACGGTGTACATATTTTTGAACTTTGTAATTCTTACCACCATGCATTAAATGTTTAACTAATTTTTCAACTAAATATAAATCATACACATAATTAGTATTATTTTTAGAAAATTCTTTACCTGAAATGCTAACTACGATCTCTTTTCATAACTTAGTACCTACAATAAAATTTGATTTTTTCTTATTTACACAGTTATACTTGCTTAATATCTTGTTTTTAATTTGACTTTTTTCCATTTATTAATATCTTGCTTACGACCATATTTTGATCTTGATGACATTCTTTTCTCAACAGGCCCTAAATCATACTTATTCCTAACAGCTTTATATTGTACAGGCAAATCTTGAACACGACCTCCACGAATTAAAATATTCGAATAAATCTGCAATGTATGCCCCCCTTCACCAGGAATATAAACCCAAGCACGCTTATTCGTACTTAAAATTTGAGCACGTACAACTTTTCTTTTTGCTGAATTTGGTTTATTAGGTGCCATAACACTAATACGAATACAAATACCCTTTTTTTGAGGGTTACCTTCTAATAATTTACGTTTAACGAATGTACGTCTTAATTTCCTTGAATTACTTAACAATTGATTTTTTGTTGGCATTATTTAATTTTTAATTATTATAAAAATACAAAAACAAAACCTATCCAGAGGAAATGGGATTCGAACCCATGATATTTTAAATTAAATATATTGATTTAGCAAACCAACACCTTCAGCCACTCAGTCATTCCTCCTATAGTTATAGCAGTTTAAACTTAAGCATTTTTACCTTTACCCTCTTTTAAAGTAATTTCTTCACCAAAAAAAAAGATACCTTTACCTTTATAAACATCTTTTTTTTTTAAAGAACAAACCTTAGATGCGGTAGATAAAACTAAATCACGGTCATTACCAAATAAAAGGAAAACACTTCCTTTATCATCTAATACACGACCAATTATACCTTCTGGTAAATTATACTTAACTTGATGACTAAAACCTAAATTAAACATAAGTTGGCCTAAACTATATTGAACTTTAGTACCCACACCCCTAACTTCTAATATTACAAAAAAACCATAATCTACATCACTAAATGAATTTAAAATTTTAGTTTTATAGGTTTGTAATAAAGATTTTGTTTCTTTTGTAAAAGTATAAGGCTCTAATAAAACACGATCTGGACTTACCTTCATAACAACCTCTTTTCTAAAGTAACTTTTAATATTACCATAAATACCCGAAACTTTAACTTTATAATAATCTTTACTAATATCTTTAATAGATAACTTATTTTTTAAATTTGATTTTTCAATAGTAATCATGTTTAAATTAATAACATTTTACAGTAAATAATAACTTACCACCAATACTATGCTTTAAAGCATCCTTGTGTGTCATTATACCTTTACTTGTAGATAAAATAAAAATTGATGATTTTTCACCCTCTTTTACTAAATAATTTCTATAAAAATTTTTACCTTTTAAGTCTTTATAACTTAAATGAACTTCAAAAGGACGCTTATAAAATATTTTAAAATTTTTAATTACAGGCTCACCCATACTATTATACTTTAAAATAATATAAATATAACCATCTTTTTCAAAAAAACCACTAATAAAGCCTTCTTTTAAAAAACACTCTAACAAACTAACCAATAACTGATTTTTTTTATATTTTACTAAAATATTCCTATTTTGAATACTAATTTTAAAAAAACTTACTATTTTTGTTAACTTAAAATTTAAACTCATTTTAACTTAAAATTTTCTTAAACCAGGAATTCAACCCTGTAAACCATAATGTTTTAACATAATACGAGATAATCTAAATTTAGTAAAAACACCTCTACCACGACCAGTTAAAATACAACGGTTACGAATACGGACCAAAGAACTATCTCGTGGAATTCGCTTTAATAAATATTGAATAAAATTCTTTTCATATTCTTTTAAACCATCACTATACAATAAAGATTTTAATATTAATCTACGCATTTCATACTTTTTATATAAATTACGACGCTTTTTATCTCTTTCTAATACACTCTTCATATTTAATTAATAAATTTAGACAATGTAAAATAAATTTTAAAGGTACACTAAAAAAAATTATTAGGTTTTTTAGTGTAAATCCTTCCAATACTGGAGATAACCGGACTTGAACCGACAACCTTATGTACGCAAAACACACGCTCTACCAAAAATTGAGCTATATCCCCTATCAAAATGAGTGCATTGGGATTCGAACCCAAGACAAATGGATTAAAAGTCCACTACTCTACCAACTGAGTTATACACCCCAACATAAAACTAAAAATTTAAAGCTATACAGATAGTATAGCAATAAAAAATAAAATAAATACAGTAAATAAAACCATAAATTGTACATAGAATTTTAAATTACCACGCATATAATTTGTCTTCATAAAAAATGATGACTCATATCCTAATAACGATAAACCATAAGGGCCAAAAAATTCAATAACACCTTTATCCATTAATTTAAATGTTACATTATAACCAAATTTTAATAAAGGATAACCTATAAATAAATTATAAACTGTATCAAAAAACCACTTTTTATTATAAAATTTATATAAAAAATGATGAACTTTCACAATATTTAAATTTTTACTATCATAAGCATTAAACCAAAAAGATTCTAGTTTTAATAAGAATGAGTAAAAAAAGAAACAAAGGAAAATACCACTGAAACTAAAAACTAAAGGAATTAGTTTAATATGGTAAGGAATAAACTCAGCATCAATAAAAATTAAATTTTTAGGATGCACAAAAATTGAGTTTAAAAAAGCATCACTACCTAAACCTAAAAATAAGTCTTTCGCTAAGTAACCTACAAAAATACTACCAAACACTAAAACCATTAAAGGTAAGATCATAACCCAACTAGATTCATGCACATTTTTCATAACAGATTTATACGCATTATTTTCACTTAAAAAAGTTAAATAAAGTAACCTAAATGAGTAAAAAGCAGTAAAGCCTGCTGTTAAAGTACCTAACCAATATGAAAATAAACTTGAAACACTATAATGAGTGTAAGCAATTTCTAAAATAACAT
>NZAF01000183.1 GCA_002686115.1 Halobacteriovorax sp.
AAGGTACCTTTAATATAAATTTAGTATTTGGTGATTTAAAATCAAATAGTAAATCACCTCCGGAGTTTTTTGCCATTGTACGGGATAAACTTAAACCAAGACCTGTACCGCTATTAATATCTTTTGTTGTATAAAAGGGGTCAAATATTTTCTCTGCAACATCTCTTGGAATTCCTTTACCACAATCAACAACTTCAAGGACATAAAACTCATCTTCAATATATGATTCAATTTTTATCCACGGATTTTCAAAGTTTGATATAGCATAGACTGAATTATTAACGAGATTTAGAAGTATCTGTGAAATGTGTAGCCCATTACAATAGAGATCAACATCTAGATCCTTGATATTAAGACTAAAATCAACCTTATGATACTTAAGTTTCTCTTTTGTAAAACTAAAAGCATCATCAACAACTTGTCTCAAACTTACTTTTGCCACTTCATCATCTTTATTATCGTAAGACATTCTTTTTAATGATTTAACAAGAGAAGAGACTCGTTTTACATTTTTATCACATGCTTCGAAGTATTTAGATAAATCTGCCGTCGTATTTTCATTTTTCAACTTAAGCTTTAGTAAGTCCATATTTCCGCTGATAATCGCTAACGGGTTATTTATTTCATGTGCAATACCTGCGGCCATTTCCCCTACTGTTGCAAGTCTTGATGATTGAAGAGAGTTTCTTTCAGCTTCAATTCTTTTAGCATTTGACTCTATGACCTGATTAACAAGCTCTTCATTCTCAAGACTTGTTTTAACACTCTTATAAATAGAGTTATAAATAACTTTGGCACCTTTTAAATAACCCACAACACCAAAGGTTAATAAGATTGCTACATAATTATGATACTCATAATCATAGATTAACGAAGCTCCAATCACAGGAATAAACATACTCAGAATAAAAGATATTGAACTTTTTAAAGAAGCAGCATTAGTCGTTAGAGATCCAGCAACAATACCTGTATATATCGCAATAGACATGAGAATTTCAATATCTTGAATCAGTGGAAAAAAAAGAAATGCACTTACTCCCCAGATTGCTCCACCATAAGTAGAAACTATAAAGTTAATGTTTTCGAATATAAATGGATTATTATTCGCCTTATCAAGATTTTTTAGATAGTAGCTAGTCGTTACATATCTAAAGACAAGATACATCGCAAAGAAACCAAGCCAACATTTAAACCTTAAAGAAGTTTGTTCCGTATATAGCATATAAGTAAAGAGACACGCAGCTAAAAATGATGCGACATAAATAGTAAACTTCTTTTCAAATAAGTGACTGAGAAGTCTTGTCCTAATATTTCTTTCGATATCTCTTTTCATAATAATATAGGGACTTTACTCCCACTCCTCTAAGCATGAATCTGAAAAAATATAATGTTCCTGACAAGTTTTAATAACAATTTCCTTAATTTCTTCATCACCTTCCCATAAGTCTTTATATGTTTGCATACAAGAAGATAACTCTCCACAACCCTCTCTATTGCTGATTATAGCATTCATCTCCTCCATATCTTTCTTTACCTGTTCAGAATGCTTCAATGCCTCTTCTCCATTTTCTATACTATTTCTTGTATCTTCATAGATAATATAGATAAAATAGCCCGCAACACCCATTTCAACAGCATAGAAGAACTGATCATAGTACTTATAGCGCATAAATCTTTTAATATCTTTTTCTGAAAGATTATTATAATCATCAATAAGAGTGTTTATATTTCGCGATTTAAGAAGTCTTTTAAGAATAGGTTTTCTAATGAAATATGGAACATATAGAGGCGGCATGCCAAATAACATTGGCACTATCCCAGCAAAGTTTTTTACAAAACTCATAAATTTATGATCAAGGACTTTATGAAGAGTAGACTTTTCATCTAAGAATTCATTTATAGCATCTTGTATTAATTTCTGACGAAGAATTTCTAAGAGTTTTGCGCTTTCAACTTCTGGAAGGTTATCATCACGAATACTTGATTTTACAATATACTTTAAATAACCATCAAAAATAAATTGTAGTCTCTTTCTTGATGATACTTCTGTCATCATAAATTGGTGAAACTTTTTTGAGTACTTAGGTAGGGACATGTAATATCTTGTAAAGGATATATGCTCGTTGGTATTTTTACTCTCAAGATATGCAATATAGTGTTCTGCAGACTGAAATTTCTGCGGTCTATCTGCGCCCTCAAAAAACTCTTGCTTATACCGATTATACTCAGTGAGATTCATTCTCTGATCACCACTAATCTCTTTAACTGCATTCATACAATTATTTTGAGAATCATCTGGGGAAGCAATCGTACGCCATTTCCGTGTCTCTTTTGGATAGAAATTTTCATTTATTGATAGATTAAGAATATCTTTTTGCGAAGACTTCGCTAAAAGTCCTAGAATTGTACAAGCACAAAATACAAGACATAATTTAATATATTTTTTAAACGAATAATTATTCATAACTACCAGCATACACATCGGTATAATGTCGACAAAACTTGATATGTTTTATATAGATAAAAGACAGATAAGTACCTAAAAAATAAAGGAATATATAATGATTATCTTGGCCAGCTCTTCACAGTATAGAAAAGAATTACTAAACAGACTCGCACTAGAATTTAATACAATTGCAGCTGAAATTGATGAAGATAAATATAAGAATAAAAATTTAGATCATATTAAAATTGCTGAAACACTTTCGCTAGAAAAAGCAAAAGAAGTTCAAAGAAATAATCTAGATGCAATAATCATCGGTTCAGATCAAGTATTAAGCTTTGAAGGTGAAATATTTGATAAACCAATGAGTGAAAAAAAAGCTCTTGAACAATTAAGCCGACTACAAGGAAAGTCTCACCAACTGATTACAAGCTTTAGTATTATCAGAAAAGAAAAAGTGATTACAGAAACAGTTATCGCTAATATGTATATGAAAAAGCTAGAAAACGATCAGATCATTAATTATGTAAAAAAAGATATGCCTCTTTACTGTTGTGGATCATATAAATTAGAAAGTTTAGGAATTGCATTATTTGATAAAATTGAATGCGAAGATGACACTTCAATTATAGGACTACCACTCTTAAAGCTTATTAAAGCGCTTGAAAGTTTTGATATAAAAATATTATAAAAAAGGCATCACTTAAAGGATGCCTTTTTTATAGAAATAACATTAAATAATCTAATTTAAGCTTGAGTCTCTTCTGAGGCTTCACCTTCTTCATTAGACTCATCAGCTTCAGGAGCCTTCGGCTCTGCAACCTTAATAAGACCTTGGTCAAGAAGAATTTTTACTTTCTCTTCTCCATTAATCCATGATCCATTTGGCTTTTTAACACCATAACGTCCGTTTCTTTTTTTAAAAATAGTGTACTCTTTTGTACTTTTTACAACTTCCATTCTTTCCTCCGTAAGATACTCGAATGTCATAATTCTAAAGTCTTATTTTCAAATATTCAACTATGTTTTTTATAGATTTTAAATGTCCATTTTGGAGTCTTTTCTGTTTCTTCATAAACCTTTTGTTCTGCCACTTCAAAGCCAGCTAAATCATAATTTGTAAAATAGGTATCTGCTTCGCCACTCCACTCAATTTCAGAAAGATATAATAGATCACAGAATGGAAAGAAAAGATCATAAATCTTCGCCCCACCGCATACAACAACCTCTGGGAAGCTCTTTTCTTCAACATAGGACATAATATCTTGCACCGAATTAAAGATCTTAACCTGCTCATGTTCATACTTATAATCTTCATTAGTTGTTAAAACGAGATGCTCTCTACCTGGAAGAGGACTTTTAAAAGATTCAAAAGTTTTTCTTCCCACAATAATAGGCTTACCTTTTGTATACTTAACAAAGTTTTTTAAATCCGCAGGTATATGCCAGAGGAGATTGTTATTTAAACCAATCTCTCTTTTTTTACCATATGCAGCAATAAGCGAAATCATTAAACAGAAACCTCTGCCTTAATATGTGGATGAGGATCATAGCCCACGAGTTCAAAATCTTCATATTTAAAATCAAAAATTGATTTCACATCTGGGTTAATCTTCATTTTAGGTAACTCTCGATGCTCTCTTGTCAGTTGAAGCTTAGCTTGATCAAGGTGATTAGAATATAAGTGAGCATCACCCATTGTATGAACAAACTCTCCAGGCTTCAGATTACAAACTTGAGCAATCATCATAGTAAATAATGCGTAAGAAGCAATATTAAATGGAACACCTAGAAAAATATCAGCAGATCTTTGATAGAGCTGACATGAAAGCTTCCCATCTCTTGATACATAGAATTGAATAAAAGAATGACATGGCGGTAGTGCCATTTTATCAACATCTGCTGGGTTCCAAGCAGTTAATATATGCCTTCTTGAGTGAGGGTTATTCTTAATTCCTTCAATAAGATTTTTAACTTGGTCAACTTCTCTACCATCAGGAGTTTTCCAATGTCTCCATTGATATCCATATACTGGACCAAGGTCGCCATTTTCATCGGCCCATTCATCCCAAATTCTTACTTTATTTTCTTTAAGATAATTTATATTAGTATCACCACTTATAAACCATAAGAGTTCATGAATAATACTTCTTAAATGCAATTTCTTAGTTGTGACTAATGGAAAGCCATCTTCAAGATTGTACCTAGTCTGATATCCAAAAACAGAAATTGTTCCAGTCCCAGTTCGGTCTTCTCTAGTCTCTCCATATTTTAAAACATGTTCCATTAGATCGTGATATTGTTTCAAGTGAACCTCCGTGTGTGTAACTCTATTATAAGAAAAAGCACCTTAAATTGGCCATTGATAAAGGCTTCATAATATAGACAAAATGCAGGAATCTAAGAATCTAAGGTGTTTGCCAACCTTGTGATAAGTGTTTAATATTATTTATTCACAAAAGGAATATTCGTGGACAAAGTACAAAATGGAATTGATAGATTACAAAATGAAAGTGATCAGCAAAATAAAATAAGTGGAAACATCGCCCTACTGTGTCATAGTGCAAGTGTAGATGAAAATTTAAAAAATTCAATTGAAGTATTTAAAGAAATTTATGGAGAAAGGCTTATAAAAGTTTTTGGTCCTCAACATGGCTTTGTAAGTGATGTTCAAGATAATATGATTGAAACTGATCACTATAAGCATCCTTACTTTAATCTGCCAATTTACTCTCTCTACAGTGAAACAAGAGAACCTACTCCAGAAATGCTTAAAGATATCAATACGTTTGTCATTGATCTTCAAGATGTAGGCACGAGAGTTTATACATACATCACAACAATGACATATATATTAAAAGCATGTGCTAAAGAAAATATTAAAGTCGTCATTCTAGACCGTCCAAACCCTGTTTCAGGAAAAATTATTGAAGGTCCAATTCTAAAAGAAAGTCTGCTTTCGTTTGTAGGCTGCATGCCGATTCCACAAAGACACTCATTAACAATGGGAGAAATGGCAAAGTTTGCAAAAGATCATTTTAATCTAAGTTGTGAACTTGAAGTTATCACAATGAAAAACTGGAAACGAGAAATGTTCTGGGATGATACAGGTCTTGAGTGGATAAACCCATCTCCAAATCTTCCAACGTGGCAAGGCTCACTAACATTTGCGGGAACTGTCCTCTTTGAAGGAACAAACATATCAGAAGGAAGAGGTACAACGAGAAGCTTAGAAGTTATTGGGCACCCAAGTATTGAGCCATACTCATTCGTTGAAAGCATTAAAAAAGAAATTGAAAGCTTAGATGATTCACATTCTTTTACACTTAGACCAACTGTCTTTATGCCGACATTTCAAAAACATACAGGGGCTCCATGTGGTGGTGTTCATATTCATATTAAAGACAAGAAGGCCTTTAAGTCATGGCGTCTTTCACAATTATTATGTCAAAAGCTATACCATCATCTAGGGAATGATTTTGAATGGGTAAAAAAAGCATATGAATATGAATATGAAAAACTTCCTATTGATCTCATTAATGGAGATGAAGCGATTAGAACTTGGGTTGAAAATAATGATTCCATAAAAGCATTGAGTGAAATTGAAAACAATACTCAAGAATATAAAGAATCAATTAAAAAAATATATCTCTATGAATGAAAAAAGGCCTCCTCCTGATCTGTACCCCAAAAATGGGACAGGTTAATAAAAGGCCACAAGTTTAAAATCCAAGATGCCTCCGATATTCACTCGGGGG
>NZAF01000184.1 GCA_002686115.1 Halobacteriovorax sp.
ATGTGAGAAAGAGTTCTTCAAAGAGTTCTTGGATCTTGGGTGCATTCTATAATAATAATCTAAACGTTGGTGTCCCTCTTCTTCCCATATTGGCCTATACTTCAAGTCCATCACCTTGGCTACGATATACAGTTGGTCTCCCTTTCTTTAACGCTATTATTGGAGCCCGTGACGGGTTAAGTCTATTTACGCTATTAACCCCAGGGGGAGCGAGAGCGGTATTTAATTATAGAATTGTGGGACCTTTTCTTGTGCAGTTTGGATATCTGTGGCAAGCAGAAGGTTTTCAGCACATTAACAGGCAAGTCAGAGAAGAGCAGTTCTTCATAGAGAGGCAGAGTCTCTTTGTAGGGCTTCAAGCTCCACTTTTAAAAGGTGTTCTAGGTCGTCTTCAGTTTGGACATCGTTATAATACTAGTTATTTTCAGGCTGAAGGTGTCTTTGATGAAGCCGAGCAAGTTTATGATATTGAAGACTCAAACTTTATTAACTTCTCTTTATTGTTTAGAATTTGAAAGGTAGGAACAAAGTATGAAAGTATTAGCTATTTTAATGATGATCTCATTCATTTCCTGCTCAACTCACAGACATCATAAAACTCATAAGCATCTTTCAGCTCATCATCAACATCGTTTCAATGATGCAAAGAAATGGGAAAAGGTTTTTGAAGATCAAAAAAGAGATCAGTGGCAAAAACCTTTTGAGGTTTTAAAGGTTGTTGGTATCAAGAAGAATTCAAAGGTTGCTGATATTGGCTCAGCAACGGGATACTTTCCTGTTAGAATTGCAAAAATTGCTTCTAAGGGTATGACTTGGGGAATAGATGTTGAACCTAATCTTGTACGTTTCTTAAATGAAAGAAAAGAAAAAGAAAAAATTAAAAACCTCTATAGTATTCTTGGAACCTATAGTGATCCACTGATTCCAGAAAAAGTAGATTTTATTTTTCTTGTTGATACTTACCATCATATAGCTGAAAGAAAGAAATATTTTAGCAATCTTAGAAAATACTTAACACGAAATGGAAGACTTATCATTATTGATTGGAAAGATAAAGATCTTCCTATTGGACCTAAGCACGATAAAATCTCTAAACAAAGAATCATTAAAGAATTAAGTGACTCTGGTTATAGTTTATATAAAGAAAGTGATATATTAGAATATCAAAACTTTCTAATTTTTAAATGATATGCTCTTAACAATACTTTGTTTGTTTATTTGATAGTATGATGTTTCAGACTTAAACTTATCTTTATTCTTATATAAAATAAAAGATCCCATAATGATTAAAAAGACAGCAAAACCTTTTTTAAGTTTTTGTCCAGAAACATAATCAACAAGCTTGTTTCCAATCGCGATACCTATGCCTGTAAATAGAATGAAAGTTAGTAAAAAAGGCCATGGAACTTCAACTTGGTCTATGTAGCCCAGAAACCCACTAAATGAATTTAAAGAGATAATTAATAAAGAAGTCCCAACCGCCTTCTTCATTCTGAGACCGGCCATGAGAACAAGCGCTGGAACAATCAGAAATCCTCCTCCAACACCTACTGTACCGGTAACGATTCCAACAAAGAGACCTTGTATGATAACCAGAGGATAATTTAGTTTCTCTACTTCTTGAATATCTTCATTATCTTTTCTTCCTTTAAACATAAAGATACTTGCTATAAGCATAATCACTGCAAAGATAATCATTTGCGTGCTTCCACTCATAAACTTAGCTAGTTTTGCTCCAATAAATGTACCACCCATGGCAATGGGACCGAAGACAGAGGCTATCCTTAAGTTGATATTTCCTTTTTTGTAGTGACCAAATGAGCCAATGAGACTTGTTGAGCCAACAATTGCAAGTGAAAGTGCAATAGAATCCTTAGGGTCCATACCAATAACATAAACAAGAATGGGAACAGTTAGGATTGAGCCACCACCTCCCATCACACCAAGAGAGAGACCTATTAGAATAGCTAGTAAGTTTGCAATAATCATAATATTTCCTTGTTAGACTCTATATTAGGACAGTTCATTCTTTATTTCTTTGATCTTAATCAAGAAGAAATGATTAAATCAGTGAGTGTGATAAGTTTATGAAAACACGTCGCAAATGTCAGCTTTATAGATATCATACTTTGATGATAATCATATCTTTCAAAAACCTTATTTGCTACAATTTTAAATAATAGATAAGAATGAGGAGTTCTATGAAGGTTGAAATTTTCTTTGATAAAAATACTTTTACTGCAACTTATGTTGTATTTGATGAGTCTACTAAGGATGCAGTCGTCATTGATTCAGTCCTAGACTATGATAATCAAGCAAGTGAATTATATGATGATAGTTTTAAAAAAGTATTAAGCTTTTTAAAGGAACATGATTTAAAGCTTCACTATATTCTTGAGACACATGTTCATGCAGACCACTTAACGGCCGCTCCTCTTTTTAAAGATATTTATCCACAGGCCATGATTGTTATTGGTGAAAATATTAAGACAGTACAAGAGGTTTTTAAATCAATTTATAATTTAGACTCTGTACTTGTAGATGGAAGTCAATTTGATTATCTCATTAAAGACGAAGAGGTTATCACTGCAGGCTCTTTAAAGATTAAGGCTATGAATACTCCAGGACATACGCCTGCATGTCTGACTTATGATATAGAAGGTACCCTTTTTACTGGAGATGCGCTTTTCATGCCAGATATGGGAACTGGTCGTTGTGACTTTCCAAAAGGATCAGCAGTTGATCTCTATCATTCAATTCAAAAAATATATAGTTACCCTGATGATACCGTTATTTATGTAGGGCATGATTATGCACCTGGTGGAAGAGATTATAAGTTTTCAACGACAGTTGGAGAGCAAAAGAAAAATAATGTTCAGTTAAAAGAAAGTACATCTTTAGAAGAGTTTTCAAACTTTAGAAGTGAAAGAGATGCCACTTTAAATGCACCAAAACTTTTACTTCCAAGTATTCAAGTCAATATGGTTGCAGGCAACTTACCTAAGCCTGAAAATAATGGTGAAAGATATTTAAAAATACCACTAAGTACAAAGGGTCTATCAAATGAAAATTAAATTTATACTTATTATATTCTTAAGTCTTTGTGCATACTCGTTTGAGAATAAAAATGAGGCCCAAAAGATTCTTATGCCTTTTAAAAAAGAGCTAATGAAAACTCTTAAGACTTCTTTTAAAAATGGTGGTGTTGCTGGAGCGGTGGATAAATGTCATGTAGAAGCTCCAAAGATTGCAGTTAAGCATTCAAGTAAGTCATATGAGATTGGAAGGACTTCTAAAAAATATAGGAACCCCAATAACAAACCAGAAAAATGGATGGAAGGAGTTTTGAGTGATTATGAGAAGTCCAAGTCCAAAGAGGGAAGGATTGTTGATCAAGATGGAGTAAATTATTACGTTGAGCCTATCTATGTGAAAGGGCTGTGCTTGAATTGCCATGGAAACTTAAGTGAGAGAACACAAAAGCTAATCTCATCAAAATACCCAGAAGATAAAGCTTACGGCTACAAAATCAATGACTTCAGAGGAGTTTTCTGGCTTAAATCAAAATAACTCTCAAAAGGTATCCGTTTACTTCTTGCGACTCTATGAGTCGCAAGAAGTAAACGGATACCTTTTGGATGATTAGGCTGATATTTCAAAATCATCCATTTTAACCACGTAGCGTAGGATGTCTGTTAATGTGATGATTCCTTCTAATATATGATCATCATTTACAATTGGTAGCGAACTAAATCTCTCATGCAACATGATTTTTGCCGCATCACTAACTCTTGCACTTCCATAAGCACTTATGACTTCAGTTTTCATAATATCTGAAACAAGATGTCCTCGTTGATTGCGCAAAATATCTCTGTCTGAAACTATACCGCAAAGTACTCCCTCATCATTTAAAACAGGGAGGTGATGAATTTTTTTTTGAATCATGATTTTCTTTGCTTCATCAATTGAATCTTTATCTTTAATCGTGATGAGAGTTTTTTTTATTAAGTCTCTTATATGGATTATTTTCTTGTGCTTCTCTTTTTGTTCGACCACTTCTTGGTAGGCGTGCTTGGCACTGTGCTTTTTTTGCTCGGCTTTAGTATTAATACTCAATTCATCAGAGTTTGTTGCATCTAGAGATACAAATTGAGCGCCTCTAGTGCGCTCAATTTCTTTTTTTTCAATATTTGGATAGACGTAGTTTTTAAATTGTCCGTTAAAACTAACAACAAAAGACATCGTTATTTACAATCTTCTAATGTTGTCTCTAAAGCAATATTAACATCATTCCATGTCTTTCCTTCATGAAGTGCATAACAGGCCTTGTTAATTGCCTTAAGGTTATCATGAAGCATAAAATCGAAGACATCTATTGTTGCCTTTGCTAAAAGCTTTCCATTTTTTACTTCATAGCTCATCGGCACTGATCTCTTAGTGTCTTTAATCATGAAGTCAACTTCGATCTCTTTTCTACTAAGACTAGCGACCTTTCCTTTGATTGTTACGCCACTAAAGAAGTTTTTAACAATCTTCTTGTCACGAGCAGCATTCTTAGTGTGAACTGAGGTCGTGTCAATTTCAAACGTTGCACCGTTAAGCATTTCATCTAGTGTTCCTTGTGCTTTTTTTGGCGTAATCGTAAATTTTTTAAATTCTCCACCAACACCTGCCTTCGCTGGGGTTTTAAAAGCTGTCCAAGAAATAACATCTTTGCCTGCATACTTGTAACAGTCTGCAGAAGTAGAGAAGGTTAATAGTCCTAAAAATAATAATATTGTTGTTTTCATAAGCATCACCTTGTTGTAATTAATTGATATGAATGATTATAACTTTCCTAAAGAATATTATCTTGAACTGACCAATAATGACAATCTCTTGATCAGAGTTGTCATTAATAAGTCTAGAATTGATTTTAGTCATGAAGTAGATATTGTTTTTAAGGAATCAAAAAAGATTTATCATCATGTAGGCCGTGAATATGGACATGAAGACGAAAGAGAATCTCTTGATCAAGCAGTCATAAAAGCGACAAAATTTCTTGCTGGGCTTATTCACTAAGCAAATTTTGTCTAATCCAAGATGTGTCACAAAAACGTCGCGTTAACATGGGTTGTCAGTCAAAAAAGCAACACAGTCATTTTTTTAATAACGTAAAAACAGTAAGATAGGAGTGCTTGTAGTATTGTGAAAGTTGGCACACCCCTTGCTTATATATAAGTGTGTGTGTGGAGATCGAAAAAAGGATTTTTTCAACTCCGTCAATTGTCTCTCAAATTAAAAAGCCCGCTTCACTGAAGCGGGTTTTTTTGTTTATACACATATTTCCTTTATAATATAAGTATGAGTAAGAAACTTCTCTATTTTGGTAAAGATCAGGTCTATTTCAATTCATTAAGAAATAGAATCGACCAAGATGGGTTTAGTGATGAATTCGAGCTCATTTCGATGTTCTTTGATGAGGACAGTGATAAAAACTTTATCACGACAATTGTTTCTGAAATAGCTTCTCTTAATGCGCAAATCATTTTGATAGATTTCTCTATTGATAAAGATAAGGTTTCACTTCTAGCAAGACATCTAAGACTTACTCTTGATCCGAAGGAAACGTCTCTTGTCGGTCTACTTAATCAAGTTGAACCTGATAGCGAAGAATCGAGCACTAAAGAAGCTAATGATAATTCGATAAAGAAAGATTTTCTACAGGCCAGTTTAACTCACATACCAATCATTCATTATAAAGGAACTAGCTTAGGTCAAATTATATTTGATTCCACTTATCTCTTTGATGGTGATGCAGCATTTAGACCGGCCTATGCAACTTTTAAAAACTTTAAAAGAGAACTTTCCGCGAAGTACTTTTCTTCAATTACTCATATACTTAATGATCATTTAATTATCGAATCTAGTCTAAACTTTGATGAAGAAGCGATTATTGAACTTGAATCAGACTTTTTAGTACATCTTAATAATAAACATGTAAAAGTAGAGAGAAAATCAACTCAGTTATTACAAACTAAGTTTTCTAAGCGCTATCGTCTCTCTATGGATGTTATAGAACAGACAAAGCCTGATGATGTTGTGCTTGGAGCTCAAGAAAATATCGAAGAGAATAAAGAAAAATATAATCTTGTTGATAAAACTGTGTTTAATCACTATATCAATTCTCTTGATCGAACTGGTCAGTCAAAAAAAGTTAAATTACTACTTGTGCAAGATGGTTTAGAGGTTCTTCAGCAAATGGAGCAGTCTCTTAGTGAACTTCCCTATCTCATAAGATATCAAACTAGTTTTAGAAAGAATATGAAGGTGGTTTCAAATTTTAGGCCACATCTTATTGGGGTTGAATTCGGTGAGAAAATTAATGATATAAAGGAATTGATTAAGCTCATTAAAGAAATTGAAGATTACGATCCCGTTATCAATATCTTCAATACTGATCTCTCCGGAGCTAGTCTTAGAGAAGAGCTAGATTATAAGTTTATCATGACACATCAAAGCTCAATTAATTTGGAGCTCCTTTTAAATATGCTTGAAATTTATGACAAAAAATATGGAAACTTTGATCCAGCGACAGCTGATCCTCTAGTAGATGAAGGAGAGTCTCCATTTCTCGTCTATGCCCTCAATCCTATGAGTAGGATTAAGCTTCACTTAGATATTGTCCTGACTAGTATTTCAGAACATGAGATAACATTTTTATGTTCTGAAGAATTACCAGAGAGAGGGGTTTTAATATTGGAAGACCCTATAAAAATGTATGTCACGATTCAAAAGCCTGTTGAAAAACTAGAAAATGAACGTGGTATGAACCACTACTTTGGACTTATTAACGGTATTACGACATTAGAGCTGCAAAAGTTAAGACAACATGTGAATGACATGTTTCTTGCCGAGAAAAGACAAAAAGAGCTTGAAGAGAAGGAGGCCTTTGCCAAGCTCAATAAAGATAAGGCAAGTGGTGAAGGTGAGGCAGAACAAAGCGATCAAGACTAGGTATTTAAAAACTATTTAAAAACTATTTGAAAACACTTTTATAAATAATTGATGCCACTTTTCTTGCATCTTCTGTCGCAAGTGAGTCATATAGTGGATTGTATTCATAAAGGCCCATAAGTATTGAGCTGTTTTTTCTATTTAAAATTTCAATCGTCGTCTCTAAGAAGTTAAGAGGAAGTCCATCATGGTTTACGGCACTCACAGAGCGAATATCAGATGCTCTAAATCCGTCTAGGTCAACACTTAAAATTATCACATGGTCATCAGAGATTTTATTCACAATACTTTCTAATACTTCTTTTGATTTATCTTTTTGAAATCCATTAGTACTATCTTCCAATTGTTCACAAGTAAATATTTTCATATTCAACTTTTCATAATTAGCGTTCACATTAGCATAATCATGAATACCAAGTTGAATCAGTTCAATTTGGTATTCATTTAATAACTGTCTAAATGGAGTGCCGGAGTGTGAAACGTCATCTGCACGTGTATCAAGATGGGCATCAAAGTTTATAATTGTTATGTTCTTATTTTCTAAAAGTGTCTTAGAAAGAG
The DNA here is from genome assembly GCA_002686115.1 of Halobacteriovorax sp. Classification (GTDB taxonomy): domain Bacteria; phylum Bdellovibrionota; class Bacteriovoracia; order Bacteriovoracales; family Bacteriovoracaceae; genus Halobacteriovorax_A. The sequence continues at coordinate 7,558 of NZAF01000184.1, forward strand.
CGGAAACGAAAGTGTAGATATGATCATGTCCACCACCGAGATGGATGATATTTTTATTATTACATCTTTTAACTATCTCACTAATTTTTTTTATCTGATCTTTTTGAAATGAATGAAACTCTGATGGTGTTTTAATAGTAATTGGCCTACAAGTCTCTTCAAAGAATATTTTTTTTTGAATTTGTCTTTTTGCCATTTTTAAGACTTCTTTTTGTATGACCTTAGGAGAAAATCGAGCACCTCTTCTGCCTCCATTAAAAAGGACGCCATGATCATCAGAGGACTTGATAAATAAAATATCCTCATTACCAAGTTGATCCTGTAAAGAAGTGATGGAATCATTCTTTCTATCTTTTAAATTATTATCAAACTCTTCATATGACATATATTTCTCCCGTTATTAGTATACTCTAGAGTCCTTGTTCATGATAAAGGGTCATCCTTTTCCCACGAGTATCTACTTGAAAACTGATAGTTTACTAGTAGAATAGGTTATATGGAAAAAATATGGTTTGTGGCCTTTAAGGGAAAAAAGAAAGGACCATTTTCAAATGCCGAGATCAAGGAGCTTCTTCAAATTGAAGAAATTAACTCATATACACTATTATGGAAAAAAGGTTTTCCCAAGTGGCTCCCTTTGTCTGAGTGTCGCTCAGAGATTTTTTTATCAGTCTCAAATGCAGTGCCTGAACTACCAGAGATTCCTGTAAAAAAAGACCTTCCTGACTTACCTGCCGTTCCTACTGTTGAAAAAGCTATAGATAAAACTGAAGTGAAACCTTATTTGCCTCCAGTGCCAGCTCCAAGTTCTGTGGCCGAGGTTCATAAAAATGATGCTAATGAAACAGTCATTCCTAATCATAAGAGTGATCAAGAAAATGACGAAGCAAAAGAAGATCATAAAGAAGAAGTTTTAATAGATGAACAAAAACTCTTAAATGACGATGAGGATGAGTCGGGGGAGTATGTCTCGCTTGATGAATCTGAAATATCTGAAGAATATCATGATGAAGAGCAGAATGAGAATGAAGAGTCTTTAGAGCCTGAAGAGCGTGAAGGGCTATCTATTTTTTCTATTATTGGTGGGCTATTTTTACTCTTAACGACAGCTCTTACTTGTTTTATCCTCTTCTTTTTTAGCTCTCATAAGAGCGAAGAGCTACAGTTTAAGAATATTTCTCTTAATGTTCTAAATTCAATTACCAAAGAAGAAGTAAATTCAAAATTTTATGTAAATTTTGGTATTGATAAGAATTTAAATACAATTTTTGCTCGATCAAATCTTTCTAAGGATGCTGTCTATGATGTCGTTTTTAAGTCATTAAGACGTGATAAGAAAAATCAAATTCAATCAGAATTTTCTTCTCATGCTAAAAGTGTTGCAGGAAAATTGAAATTTGATGAATTCGATTTTCTTGTTGGTGAGCAGATCTTAGAAGGTGAGTATGAAATTAAGGTTAATGCACGCCTCAGTCACACAATAGATGTCTTATTAAATTACATCTTAGGTCGACCTTATGAGTTTAGCTTTGAAGAGAAAACTTATCTTGTTAAAGAAAGTATAAAGAAGTTCAAAGAAGACCTTAAAAAGATTGAATTAAACAAAGTCATTAAAGAAAAAGAAAACTTTAATGAATTAGAAGAAAAAATAAAAACTATAAAGAGCATTTTACAAAGCCTTTCTTTAACTTTTTCAACTTCATTAAATAATAAAATGGGAACATCAGCGGCCAATCAATTTGCAGCAAAATATTCTTCAAGTGCAGGAAGTATTCTGCAAAATATTATTGTTACTGATTATAAAAATGCTTTTGAACAATCTAAGAAAAAAGTAGAGCTACAAAGTGTTGCTGAAGAGGTCTTAATGATATCTAAAGACATCGCTGCTTGGAGTGCTGATCTTATGAGTGAAGTTGAAAAGAGTGGACGATTAAATGATAAGAAAAGAAAAAAGCTAAAAGAGAAAATGAATACTCAAAACGAGAAATTTATGCAATCTCTTGATGATGTTCTTATCAAGTTGGATGTTGGCAAAAAAAATCTAGAGTAATCCCTTGTTTTTTTCAAGATCACTTTTTTCATAGAGCTCTTTTGCAATATATTTTCCTCTTTCATCTTTTTTTATCTTTGCACCCCAGTAGACTGGATCATGTTCAAATATAACGGTCAGGTCATTTTCGATAATAAAGTCAAGAAACTCAATCTTATACTCTGTTGTAAGCCCTGGGCTTATGTCATAGCCCATTACCCATGGGATATGGATATGGTTTGAGGTGGGTATCAAATCTGCAAGATAAATATACTTGTCAGTATAGGTATGCATTAAGTAGGGAGTATGTCCGTGTGAGACTTTATAAAATAGATGATGATCTTTATCTATTTCTAAGACAACACCTTGGTCTTCTGTAAGAAAGTTGACTCTTTCATTATTAATTGCTTCTTTAATGATGGGATTAAATATTTTTGAGTGGAAGCTTCCGGAGTCTCTTAGAGTTGGATTTAATGAATACTCATAATGACTTTGATGTAAGTGAATGGTGGCATTTTTAAATACATTTACTAGATTTTCACCTTCTTTGGCACAAATACCCCCTACATGGTCAAAGTGTAAGTGACTTATGACAAGATCTGTAACATCACTTGTTTTTAGACCAATATTTGAAAGCATCTGTTCAATTGGGTTTTGAGATTGCCTGACGTCAAATTGTTCATCAAACTTCTGACCATGGTAGTCACCAATACCAGTGTCCGTTAAAATTACTTTAGTCGAACTTTTAATAAGCCATAGCCTTAGATCAAGGTTGATACGATTGAGATCATCTGGAGGAGATTTCTTTTGCCACAGTGGTCTTGGGATAATCCCATACATCGCGCCTCCGTCGAGTCTAAACATCCCGGGAGTTAAACAGTAATTCTCTATGTTGCTTTGTGTTGTCATAAGTTTTGCACCTATCTAAAATGTTTTTTATTTTTTTGAACATTATAGTCGGATTTAAAGCTTATTTAAAATAATAAAATTTCAGCCGAAAAAGTACTGATTTGTTCATTTTTTGAAGCGTTGCTCCTAGGAACTTTCCTAAGAGGGCATTAATATAAGTGCCATATAAAACGTTGATTTTTAATTAATATACTAATCCAACTAAGGGGATTTTATGAACGTACATGAGTACCAGGCAAAACAATTAATGAGAGACATGGGTCTCAAGGTGTTAGCTGGTCATGTTGCTAATACTGTTGATGAGGCAGTAGAGGCTGCAAAGAAATTAGGTGGGAACGTTTGGGTTGTAAAAGCTCAAATTCATGCTGGTGGTAGAGGTAAAGCTGGTGGTGTTAAACTTGCAAAGTCTTTAGATGAAGTAAAGTTACACGCAGACGATATCCTTGGTAAAACACTTGTTACTCACCAAACAGGACCTGAAGGAAAGAAAGTTTTAAAGCTTTTAATCGAAGAAGGGTGTGAGATTGAACATGAATACTATGCAGGTGTAGTTCTAGATAGAGGTACTGGTAGAGTAACAATGATGGCTTCAGCAGAAGGTGGAGTTGAGATTGAAAAAGTTGCTGAAGAAACACCAGAGAAAATTATAAAAGTTGCTATTGATCCAGCAGCTGGATTCACTCCATTTGTAGCAAGAAAACTTGCCTATGGGATTGGATTAAAAACTAAAGAAGAAGTAAAAGAAGCTTCTACATTCTTTAAAGGTTTATATGACCTCTATATGAAGAATGATTGTTCAATTGCTGAAATCAATCCACTTGTAAAAACAAAGAGTGGTGAGATTCTTGCTCTTGATGCGAAGTTAAACTTTGATTCAAATGCTCTTTATAGACATAAAGATATTGAAGC
>NZAF01000185.1 GCA_002686115.1 Halobacteriovorax sp.
AAAGGTGGTATTGGCTCTAGTTCTATTGTTAATACACTTGCATCTATTTACAGTGAAGATAAAAAAGTCTTGATTGTAGATGCAGATAATCAGAATACTCAAATTACTTTATTGAATGCACGAGGAAAAGCTGACAAAAACTCATCACTATCTGGTGTGCTTAATGGTGGTTTTGACCCTAAGAAATGTATTATAGAAATTAATGAGAATCTCCATCTTTTACAATCAGGTGGAAAATCTATTGAAACATTTAATAAAAAATATAACAGTGATGCAACTGGGAGTACTAGACTCAAAGAAGCAATGACTGAACTTGATAGTGAATATGATGTGATTCTTTATGATGCTTCACCAACATTAAATTTACTTCATCAAAATATTTTAGTTGCAGCAGACTATGTAATATTACCATGTGACTTGGATGTACTCAGTTTATCTGCTTCTAGGTCTATGATTCATTTTATTGAAAACACAAAAATTGAAATGGCCAAGCTTGATATTTCTGTTGCTGATATTCTAGGAATTATTCCTAATAGAAGAGATGGAAGAAGAATTGTAGATGACCAGATCCTTGATGACCTTTATAGGCTTGAAGATCAAGACTTATTGGCAGGTGGAACAGTCTTTAATGCCTTACGTGACAGTAGTAACATGAAAACAGCACAGGCTCGTCGTAAGCCTTTAAATATTGTTTATCCTAAAGGTAACTTAACTGAAGATTTTAGAGAACTTGCAAAAAATATTGAAACAAAGATAAATGAAAGATCTATTCACCCTTCTCTCTTTTCAGTTCAAAACACTAACACTGTTGAGGCCATGCAATAATGAGAGTTGAAACTAGAAGCCAAAAGAAGAAAAAAAATAATTCTATTGGTAGCTTGATTGATTTTACTGAACCTGTTGAATCTGCTGAGATTGTTGAAGATTTTATTCTAACTGATGAAGCATCTAAGCAATTTAAGAAAAATGAGATTAAAAAGAAAGCTCAAGAAAAAAAGCTAAGTAATAAAATTAAATCACTTGATAAGAAAATTGAAAAAACTGATAAGTTAATTGCTAAAGCTAAGAAACAAGAATTAAAACCCTCATATTCTTTGCATGAACCTGAAACAATCATTGCACACTCTCTGCATACAGCAAGCAAAACCCTGCACACAAAACAACACAACATATCAAAAACAGATTATTATATGCTTAATCGTTTACCAAAGCTTGTTATGAAATTTGTTTTAGAAAAGTCAGTAGAACAAAACATTAAAGAGAATGAAATATTATTCTTAGATACTTTTGAACTTAAGTCTTATACAAATAAATCAGCTTCTCATATCGCTAACACTCTTCAAAACTTAGCAAAAAAAGGCTTCATTGATATAGTTGAATCAAAATCAAATGGAATGAGACAGCTTAGAGTTAATTCAGCACTTCTTTAAAGCTTTATCTCTTTTCACACTCCCTTAATACTTCTCAAACAGTCATTACACAAACCCTGCACACTTCTTGTAAGACCCTTCATTCTTTTTTGTGCACCACACACAACCCTGCACACTCCCTGCACACTCTTTTCATGAACCCTACAAAACCACGTAAAACTCTATAGAAACACTACAAATGACTACATGATGTATTTCAAATACAAACTTATAGATATAATTAAACTTGGGTTGGAAATTAAAATAAGTAAATTTATCTTTTAAATAAAAATCTTTTCAGAAGCTCATATTTTCATTCTGAGAACTTCTCATAACAGCCCATGAGTTAGTATTAAATTTTAAATGAAAGCTCTTATTTAAGGGCTGAGGCTTGCAAAAGTTTTCAACTTTTACTGCACCTAAACTAAATATAAAATCTAATTATCAAAGGATAACTTAATGCAAAAAACTTTAGAAGAAATAGCATCAGATTATAGAAAAATGTATTTTAAACATATTTCAAAAGAAAGAGATGTAGAAGAGGTTGAACTTATAACTTTTATTAATGAATTAATTGAAAAGAAGATTATTTCAAAACAAAAAAAAGATGATCTAATCGATTGTTCAGATATGAATATTATTTTTGTCATTAATGATATTGATCAATATGAAATTGAATTAAGCATTAAGAAATGACTGCTTTACAGTATTAGAAAATAGGGGAGGAACACTATTAGCAATTACTTGAATTGTAGCTCTTAAATTTTTCCTCTTATTAAATTGAAATGAATCAGGGAATGACTGAATTCTTGCTAGCTCTCTTACTGATAGTCTTCTTTTAAAATTATCCTTGTTAATAAAATATTGATCATAAAATGAACTTGTAATTGTATTACATACTTTATTTAAATCTAACTCTTTATGATAATCTAAACGACCTGAGTTAAATGATTCATTATAATATCTTGATTTATCTATCTTAGGATTATTTTCAAGAATATCATTTAAAATCATTGCATTATTATTTGATTTATCTAATTTCATTTTATTAAAACTTTTATCTCTTGAACCAAATACAAATAATCTTTTTCTTTTTTGTGATACACCATAATCATTCATAACAACTTCATGCATATCTAAACTATATCCTAAATCACTTATGCGATTAAAGAATTCTTCTGATACATCAAAATCTAAGAAATCTAGTACTTGCTCCATAAAAAAATACATAGGCTTATTTTCTTTTAGAACATTTATAAAAGCATATATTGATTGTCCTTGAATTGAATTTATAGACTCTCTCTTCCCAAGTTTAGAATAAGCAGTACATGAAGGTGATCCAATAAGAATATCAATATTATTATACTTAGGTACATTTTTAAGAAGATCTACATTAAAGCAATTTTTTGATATGTTATCTTTGTATATATCTATTGCATGATTCCAGTTATCAAATGCACCAACAATTTTGAAATTGTTATCAAGGGAGAAGGGGAGATCCCAGCCACCACAACCACTAAAGATTGATAGTATGTTTATTTTTTTCATATTTATCTACTATTTTATTGATTGAATCTCTTAGCTTGCATAATTCATCAATACTTTTCTTGCTGTGTTGAATACTCTTTAATGAACCTTGAAATGATTCTATTTGCTCAATAAACAAATCAGATTCAGACTTTAAGTTAAATCCAAAATTAAAGATTTTTTCTTCTTCATTTGATTCTGGCTGTTTTTTTGAACAATACTCTTTATCAATTAGATCTTTTAAATCTATATATTTTAATTTTTTAAGATATTTTATCGAATGCTTTTTAATGAAATTGATTAAAGACTCTTCTTCAATGTATGACAGAAGCACTAATTTAGATATAGTGAAGCTTTTAAATTGCTTTGTATTTAATGTATCTATTTTTGATATTCTTATTAAATCTCTTATTCTTGTTTTTGATAGACCAGTCTCTGATATTGTTGTCATATAAAATTCATCAATTGCTGTGCTTGATGAATAGTTTAGAATAAACTCCATCTTAATTTTGTTTAAAATTGAGCCTATCTCTAAATATGACATTGTTTGAGATATTAATAACTTATTTATTTTATTAAATGCTAATTGAATATTCATATATAAATAATAATTTAAATTCTTTTTATTATCGCCAAGGAAATTACTTCACCAATAGCAGAATTCTGTTAATTCCAGACTTTTTTCCAATGATATTTTCCTTATGTTTTTTTATTTCTTTAAAAAAATAAGTACTGCAATTTAAAGGAGTTTTTATGACAAATGATTTTAAAAGAATAGTTTTGGATATCTGTATTATGCTAGATATGAACAAATATGACAGTTTTGATGTTGAAAGATCCATGCATTTGGCTTTTTCATTTTCTCTAATATTAGAAGAAATGAATGTTGTTAAAATTACTGATAAGTTTAATGTAGAAATTTTGGACTTAATCAAATATGAGAAAGCCCTAAGATTTTTTGATTTATTTGATTAAAGTATATCTTTTCTTAATATTTTTCCCAATATTGGGTAATAAGCTATCTCTAAATGAAAGATATACACTTCTATTAAGATTGAAATAATACTGTATTTCTTCTTCACTTTTGAATGCTGAATATTTAACTTTAGATAAAATTATCATTGCTGGACTTTTCTTATAGTTACAAAATCCTTCTTTTTCTAAAAAGTCTATTCTTACTGTATTACACCAAAATGTTTTATTATAGATTGTAATGGTTCTATATTTTAGATTTAAACTATTATGCCCTGTTCCCAAGGCATTGTAATAGCTAATAAAAAAGATTGTTAAAGAGTAACCAATTATTTTAAACATTATAACCTTCCATTAGATTTTTCTTATATTCTTTTAGTAATTCAGACTCTAATTTTAATCTTTTTATTTCTTTTAAAAGTCTTTGCTTTTCTCTTTTTAAAAGCCAATTTTCTTGCTTGATATAACTGCTCTCTCTTCTTAAGACATAATCATGTTGAGAGGAAGTTTTAGTTTTAAATAATGCCTTCATTATGCTGCTTCCTTTGTTGAAAATCTTTTCTTTAAAGAAGATCCAATTACTTTAAGTACATAAGCTTTAGATAATGTAATACAGAATGCTTTATCTTCTTCTAGTTCAAAAATTACTAATAGATTTGAATTTTTACAGATTAATTTGAAGTTATTTACAAAGATTAAAGTGTTTTTTTTATTTGTTTTCATAGTGCCTCCTGATGTGTTTATCAAAAAGCATATTAAGAAAAGCAATACTCAAGAGCCTTGGCAGCGTGAAACTCTTGAATATTACTTTTTATGCTTTACAAACAGCCTTTTAAGGGAGGGTAGATATTTGAAATAACTATATAACAGAACTTTTTTTAATCATTTTTTAATTAACTATCCATTTAATCTCTTAGTGGGACAAAACTAAACCATTTTGAAGAAAAAGGAGGAAAAAATGGAAAGAATTATTAGAAATGTTGTTCTTGAAAAAGAAGTAGAGGTTATTAAGTGTGAAGAGAGAAGCAAGCTCGATAATGAAGGTAATGTTGAATATGACATTGAGCTCAAAATTGACATCTATAAAAGAAAGTTAAAGAGGGAAGTTCAATCAATTGAGCTATTAAAAAGCAAAGTTAAGCTTAAGCCTGGAAAGCATCTTGTTAAGATTAGAGAAACTGCTATGTTTTTAAACTCTTACAAAATGCCTGATGGAAGAACCAATGTTAACCATGATTACTTTTACACAATTGTAGAATTAGTTAAGTAAGTGAGTTCTTCTAATGAGTACAAAGATTAAAGAGCTATTAATATCTAAGTTAAAATATGATAAATCTATTCAGATTAAAGTCAAAAGAGACAGAATTATAATACTCAATAGCTTGAGAAAATTAGAAGAATTTTATTCTCAAAAAGAAGTTTTAGAAGACATTATTTCAAGACAAATTTTTCACTTTAGTAGAGTAAAAAAGAGCAATAGGTTAGATGAGATTCATCTTCATACTAAAAACTTTGCTGTTAATAAGAATTATATCTTTAAGAATATACTTAAAGACCATTCCTACTTTGGAAATACTTATAATAATGATGAATTATTGCTTGATTTTAATAGTGCTAGCTCTATTTTAACATTAGGTGAGTCAGGCTCAGGAAAGACTCAATCAAATAAAATTATAATTCAGTATTATATTGCTATGTGCAAAAAGTTTTATGCTGATCACAAAATTGTGAAAATTATCGTTGATCCAAAGAGTGATGACTATAAAGATTTGATTGCAAATGGTGACTTTTTTACAAGGCTTAAAACTAATGAAGATCTTATTTATCTTATAAGAATGCTTGATAAAGTCATTAATGAATCTGAAAAATTTAATCAATCTGGTGATTTAAATAAGACTAGATATATATTGTGTTTTGATGAAATACTTGAATATTTGAGCAAAACCAAAGAACTTGATAAAGAAAGAGAGTCTTTAAAATATGAACTAGCTAAAAAACTTCAAGTTATAGCTACCCAACATTGTAGGATTCAGAAAATCCTTTTTTTGCTATCGAGCCAGTCTTTTAGTGTCAGTGAATGTGTTCTATCTTTAAATAAGATTGTAATTAAGCTTTTTTCAAAGCCTCAGAATACATCAATTGCTTCTGTATTTGGAACACCTGAAATGAATCAAGATGACCTTCAAAAAGGAAGATTTATTATCTCAAAAGGAAAAGACAAAGTTCAGTTTCCCTTTTCACTAAGCAATTCACCAGACATGACTAAATTAGATTTAATTTTTGAGAGTATGCGAAACTATTTTAATTATAGAAAAGGGAAGCTAATTGTTTTTTATGAAAGATTCAAACTTGAATATGAATTTACACATAGACAGAACTTAAAGAAACATAGAAAAGAATTTATTGATGCCTATATGAAAGAAAATCTCTATTTCATGCTAGATGATAATGATGTAAAATTGCTTGATGGCACTAGAAAGCCAATTAATAAATCTGAAGAAGAATTTATTAAAACATATCCCCTAGTAGTTCTCAAAAAAGGCCTAAGAGAATTTGCTAAAGAATATTACTAAAATTATAGGTAATAAACTTGGCAATTCAAATAAGCAAAAATGTTCAAAAAAGAAGATCATTCTTACTAAAAGGTGAAGTTGTCGGGCTTTGTGACTATTTCACCATTTCTCTTCACAGACCAATCCTTTTCCAAAATAAAGATTACCTTGATGCCTGTTTTAATGTATTTCTTAAGCATATTCCTTACATTCACAAAGGAAATGCAATTGCAGCTAAAAATGAAAAATTAACTAGATATTTAGATTCAGAAAATGGAATTACATTTAATTTTACTAAAACATCTTTATCCATCCAATTTGGAGGTACTTTTTTTGCTCTTGATAAAGAAGACTCTCATCATGTTGCTGTTAATACTTTTTTTAGAATATACAGAGACATTAGAAAGATATCTGTATTATCAGAAGAGGACTTATATTTATTAGATCAAGCACCACCATTATCAATTGTTCGATATGATGTCTGTAAAGACTACTTTAATAATACAGTTGATATTTACAATGTTATTCCAAATCCAAAATTTGCTAAGAAGAATAAATTTTTCTGTAAGTGGAAATATAAATCATATAATGAATGGGAAGTTGATGGGAAGCCAGATGTTATAAAAGCCTATTCATACAGAGTTGGAAGTAATTATAGACTTAAAGTGTATAATAAAAGAATTGATCTTCATGACAAAAAATCAAAACAACCTCTTAAATTTGATAATTATTTAAAAGTATTTGGTGCCCCCTTAATTACGGGTTCTAAAAATCTAGTTCGAGTTGAGCTTACAGTTGAAAAGAAAGAAGCACTTATAGCAGTTACACATGAACTTGAAGAGTTGGCTGAAGAGGCTATTAGAAATAATAAAGACATTATTTATTATGATGAGTTTGATATTTGTAAACGATTGCTTAGAAAGTTCTATCAGAGGCACAGAATATATCAATGTAAAAATAGAGAAGAATTAAAAAGAAATACAAAAACTAATGAAATTTGGGATATGTTCTTCCATGCAGAACTCCCTCAAAATGGCTTACAAGCTAAATATGAAGCTCAAAAATCTCTCATTACTGATGAAATCACTTATAATGACATTGTTAAGCTGTTAATGCTTGCTATTAAGAGAGAAGGAGAAGCAAAGAAATACAGACAACTGGCTGCATCTAAAGCTATTAATTCAGAAATAAATATATTTCAATTTTTTGATTCATTTTTAGAAGAATATTTTAACACTCAAATAGATGAAGATATTTCAATCGAGATTTATGATAGAAAAGTTCTTACAAAAAAGTTGGTGGACATTGTGAATAATGCAATGATGATGCAAAAGAATGTAGCCCTTAGGCGAAATGATGAAGCAGAAGAATAAATTATTCTCATGTACATACTGACGTCATTGTATTGACGTCAGATCTTGCAAAGCAAGATCAAAATCCCTCTTATATGAAAAAAATCATCTAATTTAATTTTATTCCTCCATTTAATCTTTATGGACATGACAAAAAAGCTAAAAGACAAATCAGAAACTGTTTTAAATGATGGAAGAAAGTACTTAATAAAAGCCATATTTGGACAGCACACACTTAATCTTTATGAGAAATATAAAGATTTACAACTTAAAAATCCTCATGAATTGAAGAAGGATGATCAATTACAGATTAAAGAAGATCTTTTTGAAAAAAAGGATAAAAATGAAGATTAAAGAGAATTTTCTTATCAATTTCTCAGATATTGATGATTACAAGTATATAAATGGATATATTGGTCATGATAATAACTGTGCTGTTATTGCAATTTATAATCTTTTTATCTCATTGAAACTTATTCCAGCCTCTCAGAATAATTATTTAGAGCTTCACAAGGAGCTTATGCAGGATGATACAGGGGTATTATTTGAAGACTTTTTGAAGTTTATCTTCACATGGTTAGATCTTTACTTTGTTAATGATGATAATAATTCAAATATGAGTCTTGGAAGCTTAATTGACTGCTTAGATTCAAATCATAAGGTTTTAGCATGGCAAAGCCTTCCTTCTTTAGATGGAAACCATCTTGTATTAATTCACAAAGAAAATAATAGATATTATGTAAATAGTGTTGAAGTAGATGTTCTTGCTCTTTATCTCTTGTTCTATAAATTTGATGTTATGTTCTATGTTTTTAAAAAAAACACATCTCTTCAATCTTCTATTTAAATTGGGATGCACTGCATCCCTTTTAATTATCTATATTTGACAGTGTTAAATTCTATTGAAACAATTAATATGAAAATTTTTTTGTAAACATGGCATCATACAAGGATAGTAAAATGGCTATTAAAATTGCATCACTAAAATTCAAAGGTGGTATTGGCTCTAGTTCTATTGTTAATACACTTGCATCTATTTACAGTGAAGATAAAAAAGTCTTGATTGTAGATGCAGATAATCAGAATACT
>NZAF01000186.1 GCA_002686115.1 Halobacteriovorax sp.
GGATGGTTTTGAATCTAATGAGGGTGTTATCTTAATTGCAGCAACAAACAGAATTGATGTTCTAGATAGTGCACTTTTAAGACCAGGACGTTTTGATAGAAGAGTCATGGTTGGTCCTCCTGATGTTAGAGGCCGTTTAGGTATTCTAAAAGTTCATACTGGAAAAACTCCTCTCGCTGAAGGTGTAGACTTAGAAGTTATCGCTAAAGGTTGTCCAGGTTTTACTGGAGCTGATCTTGCTAACCTCGTTAATGAAGCAGCTCTATTTGCCGCTAGATATGGAAAGAGTAAGCTTGAGATGATTGACTTTGAAATGGCAAAAGATAAGGTACTCATGGGTCCTGAAAGAAAATCTATGGTGATTTCAGATCATGAGAAAAAAGTTACTGCATATCATGAGGCTGGTCACACATTAGTCGGTATGAATCTTCCTACCACTGATCCTATTCACAAGGTTTCTATAATGCCGCGTGGAGGCGCTCTTGGTGTAACGCAAACTCTACCTAATGAAGACCTATTAAGCTTTACTCGTGAAAAGGGACATAATTTTATCGCCTTTTTAATGGGAGGTAGATGTGCCGAAGAATTGGTATTTGATGAGATTTCAAACGGAGCCTCAAACGATATTGAAAAAGCAACTCAACTAGCAAGTAACATGGTTTGTTCTTGGGGTATGAGTGAAAAGTTAGGACCTAGAAATTATAAGCAACCAGGACTCTCGCCTTTTGGTTCAAGTGCTCCAAGTGAGGGAATTGGTTATTCTGATAAAACTGCAAATGAGATCGATGAAGAAATTCATGCGCTTATTGGTGATAACTACAATACTGCAATGAAAATCTTAAAAGACAATCGTGATGCTCTTGATCGTTTAGCTGAAGGGCTAATCCTTTGGGAAACTCTTGATAAGAAACAAGTTGATGACCTTGTTGCAGGTGTTGATATTGGTGTTCCAATCATTGAAAAAAATGCAAGCTCTTTGAACTCACAAGATACTTCAAAGCCTGAAGTCGAAGAGAAAAAAGAAGATGCACAAGCATCGAATACAGGTGATGATCCTGCATTAGCTTAAGAATTTATGAAAAAAAATATCTTAATGGGAGTTATGAATGTAACTCCCAATTCTTTTAGTGATGGTGACGAGTACAAAGACCAGCAACTTTCACTTTCAAAAATTAAATCTTTTTTAAAATTCGATTCTTCAATACTTGATTTAGGGGCGGAGAGTACAGCTCCTTTTAATGATCCCATTTCTTTTACGGAAGAGTGGACTCGTCTTGATTCTTTTATTAGTTCAAATATTGAGGAGGTTAAAAAATTTACATGTGTCTCTATTGATACATATAAGACTCAAACGATTTTGGCCTTTTTAGATAAGTATCATTCTGTTTTTGATAGTATTTTATGGAATGATGTTTCGGGTGATTATGAGGGAGCACTTGAAGTGCTTCAAAGATTCCCTAATATCTCCTATGTTCTCTCTCACAATCTAAGCCCAAAAAGAAGCTTGGTTTGTGATCACATGAATTATCTTTCTGAAGATATTCTATCTAGCATTATTAGCTTTTTTAATGATGGCAAAGAATTTTTTGAGATTAATCAAATAGAATCTGATCGTATTTATCTCGATCCTTGTTTTGGATTTTCAAAAACAAAAGAACAAAATTATTTGTTATTGAAAAAATTTTCTTCTTATAAACATCTTTCTAATAAATGGTTGATTGGAGTTTCAAGAAAATCATTCTTACAATCTTTATCGAGTGAAGAGCTTAAAGAGTCAAAAATTTCTGATAGTGAGTTTTTTCATGTCGTTATTTTATCAGACTTAATGAAGATGAATTCAAATGAAATGATTTTTAGAATACATGATCCACGTGTTTTTAAAAAGGCACTTGATTCTCAAATTTTTAAGATAGATAGTTAAAAGGTCACTATTTTTCTAGTCAATTAAAGCTTAAGTTTTTATGATGACATTATGAGAGTTGGTCAGATCATTCTTTTTTCAAAAGACAAAATGCTTTTGAGTCGCTTTTTAAGTGATCTCTTTGACTTAGTGCCAGAAGTAGATGGTGAGGCCATAAGAGTTAAGGGAAGTAATATATCTTTTCTTGTAATTGAAAGAGAAAAGCTTGCTTTTAGTGGATCAAGTAATATTATAGATTTTTTTGTGGATGATGAAGAAGAACTTGATTCGATGCATAAGAAAGTTGAATTTATTTACTATAGATATTCGATTACTGATCCTGATCTTGAGGTTAATCAAGCTAAATCTCCTTCTGTAAAACAAAGTGAAGACGGCCCTTTTTTCTTTATAACTGATCCAGACAATAGACGTTGGAAGATTTCTTACTTTCCTTCTCGTTAACTTACATCTTAAATTATTTTTTTTAAAAAAGATGACCTCAATCAGCTTATAACCTCACTGAGTAGAATGTAAGATCATGTATGTTTACATATTATTCTTGCAGCTGTTAAATAAATATCACAGAAACAGAGAAGGATAAAAAATGAAAAATTTAAAAATGCTAGGAATGGCAATGACTTTAGTCTTCAGTGTTAACGCGATGGATAAAGTTGTTTATGGAGAAGATGATAGAAGAGATTTATATGAGGTAACTAACTCACTTCATCTAGAACTTGCAAGATCAACAGCTGCAATGATCGCAGGATATAAAGTTAAAATAACTGCAAATGGATCTGTTGAATTAAAAGATACTAAAACTTTAGCTCAAAGAGGTATTTGTTCAGACGAAAGATTTTCAGAGCAAGTTACTTCTGCAAATTGTTCAGGGTTTCTTGTTGGTGAAGACTTACTTGTAACTGCTGGTCACTGTATTAAAACACAATCTGATTGTGAAGCTAATAAATGGGTTTTTGATTTCGCTTATCATTCAAATAATACTAACGAAGTTATGGAGCTTAACGAGTCTAGTGTTTATGGATGTAAAGAAATTATCGAAAGAGACCTAAATAGATCAGATAATAATGATTATGCTCTTATTAGACTTGATAGAAAAGTTACTGATAGAGACCCTTTAAAGTTTAGAACAAACGGACAAGTTAAAGAAGGTGCAGACCTTGTCGTTATTGGTCACCCAACTGGTCTTCCAACTAAGGTTGCTGATGGAGCGACAGTAAGAAGTAACCCATCTAGCAGAGTTTACTTTACAGCTAACTTAGATACTTTCGGTGGAAACTCTGGTTCAGCAGTATTTGATGCAAATTCTGGTGTTGTTGAGGGAATTCTTGTAAGAGGTGAAACTGATTATAAATATGACTGGGATAAAGGTTGTCGTGTAGTTTATAAGTGTTCTGATAATGGTTGTCGTGGTGAAGATGTTACAAAGATTACTAATATCAAAGCTTTAAGCACCCTATAATTTTAAAATATATTTCTATAATAAATAAGGCCTATCAATAGATAGGCCTTTTTTTATATCTAGTGTCATTTTATAGTGCCTTATCGTCACTTTTGAATCTCGTAACCATCCTTAAATAGGTGTATTCGCTACTTTTACCCTGCATTATTTTGGCATGATTCATGCTAATATTAATGGTGTGACAGGAAGTCACAAAGACTTTACCAAGGATGGTAAGATGCTTCTAAAAAGAATTTTTATTCTTTTATTATCATTATTTTCATTAAATACGTATTCAAACTTCATCATAAAGTTTGAAGATGGCTCTACTGAGATTAGCAAGTATGATCCAAGGATTTCAGGTTCACTTGCCCTCACATCTAAAAGTATTGCCTATGTAGATGAGGACATTTTAATGAAGCCTCATTTCGTTGAAGGCGATGATAACTTTATTGATTCGCAGTGGATATTTGTTGATTATTTAAATGACTCATTTGAAAAGGCAAAATCTTTTGAAACTCAAATGGGTGCTGTTGTCGTTGCTGTGATAGATACTGGTATTTTAAATCATGAAGACTTAGATGATGTTCTTTCTGGTGCTGACTTTATTAGTGATAGTTCAAATTCTAGAGATGGAGATGGAAGAGATCTCGATCCAACAGACGAAGGTGACTACGCACCAAGCGATTGTCGTGATTATAGTAATGATAGTTCATGGCATGGAACTCATTTGAGCGGGATAATTTCTTCGAAGTCTTATAATAATATTGGTGTTCGTGGAATAAATAATAAAGCTAAGGTCTTACCAGTTAGAGTTCTTGGACCATGTGGTGGAAGAACATCAGATATTGCCGATGCTATTAGATGGAGTATTGGTATGTCTGTTGATGGCATTGCTGCGAATCCAACTCCTGCAAAGGTTGTTAACTTATCTCTAGGTGGTCGTGGTCGTTGTGGAAATTTTTTACAAGAGGCCATAGATGAGGCGAATCAAAGAGGGGTCCTTGTCGTTGTCTCTGCTGGAAATGATAGTTCAAGTATAGATGATGGAGATTATACACCCGTAAATTGCAAAGGTGTTTTTAGAGTTGGTTCAGTTCATCCAACATTAACTCAGTCTGCATTTTCTAACTACGGTCAGGGGATTGATGTTTATGCTCCAGGTGATAATATATTTGCAACTTTTAACAGTGGTTCTACTACGGCGCTAAATGATGACTATTATTCTTTAAGTGGAACATCAATGTCTGCAGCTGTTATTTCTGGAGTCGCGGCCGGTATTTTTGGGCTTAATTCAAATATTACTGTAGATCAGGTTAAAAATATTCTAGCATCTTCAGGACAGAGTATTAATTGCTTCTATGGAAACTGTGAGGGTAAGCTTTCGATTGATCCTGAAAGAGCATATGTAAAAGCAATTAATGAAAGAAGAGATGATTCTTTTGATTATGATGAATATGATATTTCACCTGAAGTAGAACAGATATCAACAAATGATACTTTTGTTCAGCCAACGAGTGATGGTGGAGGTTGTGGTACCATTATTAAAGATGATGATCATTCTGCTTATCGAATTATGAGTACAATGGTTCTTATGAGTCTTATGTTTGTCTTTTTCAATGCTGCTATCTTTTTTAAAGAAGAATAATTTTTAAAGAAGCATTTTAAATTGCTCGACAAGTTATTATGGGATAGTCATCTTCTAATTCGCATTTTTCTACTTTATATAATCTAACTACATTCCCTGTTTTAAGTTTTAGAATAGAACTCAGTGATACTTCTTCATTTGTCTTTATCACAATTTCGCTATCATTTTCATCGATAAATTCTACATTTGCTAAAACATCTGTCACTTCATAAACCTCTATGTGTTCAGGAGTTTCTTTCATGTCATTATCGATGATATGAGATATTTTATTGATTATTTCGTCTTTTGTTCTCTCTTTTAAGATGTAATCACATGCTCCTATTTCAAATGCCTGGTCAATAGTATTTTCGTTTCTGCAATTTGATAAGAAACATACTTTGAAGTCAGGGTCATATGTTTTTATTTTTTTTGCTAGATCTAATCCGCTTAGGTCAGGCATCATGATATCTGTAATTAAAATAGCATTTTGTTTATCTATTACTTTGGAGTGCAGGATAAATTGTAAGGCATCACCAGAATTATTAAAGGTATGTACCATGACGTCTTTTCTTTCTAAGAAACAATGCTCTAAGAGTATTGAGAAGTCTTTGCTATCATCAACGATTATGAGGTAGTTCTTTTTCATGTCTTGATGATATCAAGTAAACAAGAATGAATTTTAGATAAAGTATTAAAAAATCCTGATACTAAAGTTTTTAATATAAATTTTAAGCTAATTGAATAATTTTATAGCCTTCGCCGTACACCGATTTAATAGCAAAGTTTGATTGGCGTATCTTTCTTCTAATACTTGAGATGTAAGTATCAATCATTCTGTCATTTACTTTATGATTATCTGGGGCAATGTGATTTAAGATTGATTCCCTTGATAGTACTCTTTGTGAGTTTTTTAAGAGCAGATGAATAATTTTAAATTCACTTGAAGTAAAGTGTACCTTTTCACCTTTAATTGAAATTTCTTGTGAAGGTATATTTAGAGAAATATCACTATAATCAATTGTCTCTAATACAGATTCTGTTTTTAAATTTTCAAGAATAGTATGAAGGACGGCCTTCAATTCTTCTGGCTCAAATGGTTTTTCAAGGTAGTGAACGGCACCAAGTTTATAGCCTGTGATTCTTGAATTAGGTCCTGTTTTTGATGAAATAAAAATGATTGGAGTATTTTTTAATTCATTAACTGATTTTATCTGACTACACAATTCGTATCCACTCGCATCGTCCAACATAATATCTAAAATGATAAGATGTGGTTTTAATTGCCAAGCTTTTGATAGTCCTTCTTCTGAGTTTGATGCTGTTACGATATCGTAATTATGATCAAGGATCTTGGTAAATAGATTTCTAGTATCCTCGCAATCATCTACGATTAGGATAGAATGTTTCATATTTGTCTCCACTTTTATTTACTCCATTATAGGACAATAAAAATATTTTAAAGCTATATTTTTGTTAATTCAATGATTTTCATGGGATATCTTGAATTTAGGTGTTCGACCCAAAAAGTGATCTTTTACACTTTTGCAAACAATATTGCCCATTTCTGTTCTCGCTGTTGTTGTGGCGGAGCCAATGTGTGGCGTTATAATGACATTTTTGAGCTTAAAAAGCTCATGGTCGGTATCTAAAGGCTCAGGTGTCGTTACGTCTAAACCGACCTTTAGATCATTTCTTCTACATAGAATATCGACGAGGTCATCTTGATCGATGACTTCACCACGTGCCGTGTTAATTAAGATGGCATTTTTCTTTAGGAGGTGTAGATTGTCTTTATTTAGAAGATTCTTTGTTTCATTAGTTAATGGGCAGTGAAGTGAGATGATGTCACAAGATTTCATCAGTTCATTTAGTTCTAGTCTCTGTGCTTGGAAGCATTGTTCAAAATCTTCTTTAATACTTCTTGAATAGTAAAAGACTTCATGATTAAAAGCGCCCTGGCACATCTTTGTAAATTCAGTTCCAATTCTTCCTGGTCCAATAACTCCGAGCTTTAAATTTTTTAATGAAGTACCTAAGTATCCTTTAGGTTCCCATCCCTTCCAAGCACCTTCTTTTGTTTCTTGTGCTGAAGTAGAGATGTTTCTGGCAATATTTAGTAAAAGTGCAAAGGCCAATTCGGCCGTAGCATGACTTAGAACATCGGGTGTATTTGTTATTGTAATATTATTTTGTTTACAATAGTTAACATCAATATTGTTGTAACCAACAGCATATTGAGCAATGATTTCTAAATTCTTTGCTTCTTTTAAAACTTCTTCATTCAAGGGATTGCTAAGCATTGAGATTATTCCCGAGTAAGGTGCTATGATACTTTTGAGTTTATCCTTAGTTAAATAACCATCTTTGCTCTCATCCCATATATCGACTTCATAGTCTCCAAGCTCTTTTAGGACATCGTTTATGATTTCTTTTGTTAGCAATATTTTTTTCATATCGTTTTTCTCTTAATATCTTTCACTGCACAAGTGTTATAAACTGTTATATTTTTAATTATTTACTTTTTGCTCGTCGTTAGTCAAAATTTATAGAATTAAATAAATGAAAAGTATGCAAGGAGGCATAAGATGAGCAAAAGACTAATGGGTCTTCTTATAGCAGGGACGCTTCTTTCTTCAAGCGCTCTAAGTTCAACAATAGCTATCATTGATTCTGGTACTGATATGAAGCACGAGGTGATTGCACCAAAGGCCTGGGTTAACACTGGTGAAATTGACGGAAATAATAGAGATGAAGATCGTAACGGATATCAAGATGATATTTATGGATGGAACTTCGCTGAAAGCAATAATCAGGTCATTGACTACAGTTATCTTGGAACTTTAAATGATGACATCAGAAAATTCTTTGATATTCAAGCAAAGATGATGGTGGGAAGTGCAAGTACTGATGAAATTAAATGGTTAAGAGAAAAAGTTCAGGACGAAGAATTTATTAAAACTCTTTCTATCTATGGAAACTTTATGCATGGTACTCACGTTGCTGGTATTTCTGCTAAGAAATCTGAAGATGCAAAGATTATGGCAGTAAAACTAATCCCAACTGAGGTAAAACTTCCTTTTATGCTAGGACTTGAAAATTCAAACTTACAAAATGATAAAGGCTGGATTGAGACTCTTGTTAAAAAGGGAATTGATCTTTTAGCAAATACTCAGATGACTCAACTAGAAGAGATCTCTTACTATGTTGCTGGTCATAAGGCACGTGTTGCCAATGGGTCTTTTGGTACAGGATATCCACAAGCTAAGATGATTGTTGAAACTGTTTATAAGCAAGTTTTAAGAAAAGACCCAGATGCAGCAGAAGTTGAAAAGTATGCTAAGTACTTTATTAATGCTCTTATCAATGCTGGTCAAAAAATCATTAAAGCTGCACCTGAGACTCTCTTTGTTTATGCTGCAGGAAATGACGGGTTAAATAATGATGAATACGGAACAAGTCCTGCAAATATTAAAGGTGATAATGTTCTTACTGTTGCAGCGACAATGGGATTAAGTGCAATAGCTCCTTTTTCTAATTATGGAAAAAAACTTGTAGATGTTGCAGCTCCTGGTGTTAGTATTAATTCAGCTGTTCCAGGTGATCAGTATTTAAGAGTATCAGGTACTTCACAAGCTGCTCCTTTTGTAGCAGGTGTTGCAGGTAAGGTTCTTGATATTAATCCAGCTCTTACTCCAAAAGAAGTAAAAGACATTATTCTTGGAACTGTTGATAAGAAAGAATTTCTTGCTGAGACTGTTGCTACTAGTGGTATTGTGAATAACGATAGAGCAGCTAAGGCCGCATTATTATCACTATCTGTTAGTGTCACAGATGCAATTAGCCGCTCTAGAAGTGAAGTGAGAGATATGGTTGAACAAGAATCTATCGTTCCTTTTAAATCTCAATATGAAAAGGGGATTGTCTTACCATTAAGTAGTGGTTTTAAGCTGTAGATTTAAATTTACATCCTAGATATCAAAGGGCTTCATAGAGGCCCTTTTTTGTTCTCCACTAAATTATGTTTTCGTAATATACCTTCATTGTATGCTCAGGAGACATAGCATACATGACTTATGCTGCCATTTTGAACTTCTTGTAATCTATCGGTTTATATACTTTTAAATAAA
>NZAF01000187.1 GCA_002686115.1 Halobacteriovorax sp.
CTCTTAAGATGTTTGACTATCAAACGCCTTATGAGGTGTACTATAAGAAAAAAGTTGCACTAATTGTTTGAATTTAGCCACGAGACTTCTTTAGTAAACAGTGCATAAGAGTTAATAATTTTAAAAATATGGTAAAATAAATTTATGAAAAAAGACTACTTTGTGACATGGACAAGTCAAAAAGATGCCATTCAAATACCTGTTAAAGAAACAACAGAACAGTACTATCTCTTAAATGATGGAAGTCCATTATACGACCTAAGTAGCTGCAGTTATCACCAAAGTTTTGGACTTAAAAATAAATTCATTCAAGATGCCATAAAAAATCAAATTGATGAACTCCCCCTACTAGGACCAAAGTTTTCTTTCCCTTTAAAAGATAAGGTTTCAAAAAATCTACTATCCAAACTTAAGCTAAGTGGAAAAATCTTTTACACAACCTCTGGCAGTGAGAGTGTCGAAAATGCTTTAAAAATAGCGCGTGATAAAACAGGAAAAGACTATATTCTTCGCCGAGAAAACTCATATCACGGTGCGACTCTTGGCTCACTATCAGTTACTGGCGACTGGCGCTCAAAAGACATGACCTCTTTAAGTGATCTTAGTATCTCAATTCCTGAACCTTTTGAAAAAGATGCTCTTAAAAATACAGAAAAAACTATTAAAGATAATTTAGATAAAGGAATTGCTGCTCTTATCGTTGAAACCATTACAGGCGGGAATGGAGTTATTGTCCCGAGTAAAGAATGGTTTCTAGGAATTGAAAAGCTTTGTAAGCAATATGATATCTTATTAATTCTTGATGAAGTCGTTTGTGGTTTTGCAAGAACTGGAAAAGACTTTGGCTTTCATTATTATGGAATCTCACCAAATATCATCTGTCTTTCAAAAGCAATCTCAGGAGGATTTATCCCCTTTGGTGCTGTTTATTGTGATGACTCAATTTCAAGCTTCTATGAAGATCATAAACTAAAATGTGGCCTAACAAATTATGCCCATCCGCTTGGCCTTCGTGCACTTGATGCAATTCTAGATACTTTGGATTCTACTCAGTTTAAAACAAATTTAGAAAATAGAATTAAGGTTCTTGATAGTTTTTTAAACAAAGTAAATACATTAGAAAAAGTAAAAGAAACTAGAAGCATAGGTCTTCTTGCAGCTGTTGAATTTCATGAAAATAAAACACCATCTTTTAAAGAATTGATTGAGAAGGGAATCTTCATTAATATCATTGGCAACAATATGATCTTTGCCCCATTCTTAATCGGTGAAGTAGACATATTAGAGAGCACTTTAAATGAATTACTAAATCATCTCAACATATAAAGAATTGAAGGAATAATTGTGAATAAGAAAAAAGATGATATCTCAGACATTAAGTCTTACTATGATGAATTATCCGATATAGGAAGGTTTAATCGCCAACAACTAGAACATGTCATTACGACAAAATTACTATCTATTTACCTTAATGATAGAAAAGATATTTTAGAACTAGGCTCAGGCTCAGGAGTGTATACGACATCTCTTGCAAGAGCAGGTCATAAGATGACAGCAGTAGAACTTTCAAGCTCTCTGACTAAAATTGCAAAAGAAGAAGCTCAAAAAGAAAATCTTCAAGATAAGATTGATTTTAAATGTCTTGATGTAAGAGACTTCTTTAAAAGTCATGATAAAACATATGATGCTATTCTTGATATGGGCCCTCTTTATCATCTCACTGAAAAAGAAGATCGTATTGGTCTTATGCTTAAGAAAAAAAAAGTTTTAAAAGAAGATGGTCTTATGATCTCATGCTTTCTTACTAGAATAGGACTCGTTTCATATATGATGAACAAAAGCCCATCTTGGATTGATAATATTGAAGATGTGATTTCAATACTTGAAAAGGGAGTAAATAAAGAGCATCCAAGAAATGGCTCCTTTAGAGGCCACTTCTCTCACCTAGATGATATTTTTGAACTACACGAAAAAGCAGGACTAGAGATTTTAAATATTCACTCCCAAGACCCTGGAATTGGCGGTCGTGATGAAATATTCAATGAGATGAATAATGAGCAAAAAGATAAGTGGTCAAATCTTCTTATACAAATAAGTACAGACTCCATGGCCTGGGGCTCTGGAAGATCACTAATGGTTATCTCGAAGAAAGCAAAAGCCCCCTAACTCACTATAAATACGATGAACATATTAAATAAATGAAAAATATTTCAAGAAAAATTTCTTGCATCCGACTAATGTTAGTGAGACAATACTATTGTTTGGTTCGCCAAACAAGAAAAACAGGAGGATATATGATCGTGCAAAACTGCCTTGGACTTTTAAAAGATTTACATCTGATTGAAGAAGAAATCGCTATTATTAAAAAAGTTATTAAAAAGCACGATCTTCAAATAGATGAAGAGGCCATCTTGGAAGAACTTATTAAAAAGAAAATTAAAAGTAGTACTTAAGGATAGATTAAATTACCAGTCTTTTGGGTAGTAATTTTCCATCATCTTCTCGTGTACACTACCCTCATTTGGTCTGTAGGCATAACTAAACTTACAACGCGCAGGCAAAGAAATAAGAATAGAGTCAGTTCGGCCGTTACTCTTTAAACCAAAGTGCGTCCCTCTATCATGCAAAAGATTAAATTCCACATACCGACCTCTTCGATGAAGCTGAAAGTCCTCATCTTCAGGCGTATACTCTTCATTCATCCTCTTTTTAACTATTGGAATATAACTTTTAAGAAAGTGCTTAGAAATATCTACGACCATATTAAAGTCACTTTCGAGATCCCCTGAGTTGTAGTGGTCATAAAATATACCACCAATTCCTCTCATCTCACTATTTCTATGATGATTAACAAAGTACTCATCACACTTTTTCTTCCACTCAGCGTAATGTCCATATGGCTCACAAGCATCTTTCCATACCTGGTGAAAGTATCTCATATCCTCTTCATGTGGATAAAAAGGCGTAAGATCAGCGCCTCCTCCAAACCAATACTTCTCACCCGCTTGAATCATTCTAAAATTTGCATGACTAGTTGGTACACGTGGATTACGAGGGTGAATAATAAGAGATATACCTGTGGCCCACATTGTATTATCTGTACCACCTATTTGTTTTGCAAAAGACTCACTAACGGCACCATGCACAAGAGATGTATTTACCCCAGCATTTTCAATGATATCCCCAGTAAAGGCACGTGTAATCCCACCGCCTCCAGGATTACCTTCATAGTCTTTTCTCTCCCAAATATCCTGATTTAGCTCAAGAGAGCTATCTATATCTTTTAATTCATCTGAGATTTCATCTTGAAGCACTTTAACGTGCTCAGCAAATTTAGTCTTATATTGTTCAAGCATCTCATTTTGTCCCATAAAATCCTCACAAAATTATCTTTCAAACCACATTTATTATGGTATCTAGGGGGTACTTTAATTTGTTCAATGTAACAGTAATACAATTTTTTGTGAATCATATGAAGCATATATTTTTAATATCATTTATATTTATAAATTTCTTAAGCTATTCTCATAACGTGAATGCCAACCCAATCGAAGACTTGAAATCTAAACCAAGTCGAGAAATGAGCCTAAAAGAAATTAAAGAACTTGAGCAAGAACAAAGAGGTATTAAAAAGCCTAAAAAGAGTAAGTATTACTATACTTATATAGACAGAGATCACACATTAGAAGAAGACATCAATAATCTTGTTGCTATTTATGGTGTGACTTGGGCGGTTTATCCACTCACACAGCCGGGGACATTTCTTGAAAAGGGTTCTTTTAAAAATTATAAAAAAAATTTTGGAAGACTGGTCTTTGATAAAGATGAACCATTTTGGAATTGGTTTGTTCATCCTATATCTGGAAGTCAGCTCTATCTATTCTACAGGGCAAGAGGATATACAAAATCAAATGCAACGTTCATGTCTTTTATTTCAAGCTCTCTTTTTGAATTTACAGTTGAAATCTATACAGAACCAGCAAGTATCCAAGATCTCTATCAAACACCGATACTTGGCTCTGCTCTAGGCCTTGGTCTTGAAAAACTCTCTCTTTATCTTTTAAATTCTGGAAACCTAATTGGTAAAACAATAGGTCACATTATTAATCCTTCTAGTTTGTTTTGGTTTTATGAAGGAAAGATTCGAGTAATTCCAGAAATCTCATATAATCGTGCTGGTTTGAGGCTATTCTATGAGTTTTAATATCTATTTAAAAATATTTTTAATCATCTCTCTTTCATTTAAAATCATCGCATATCAGAATGACTTTGCAATGAAAGCAGGCTTTGCTCTAGCAATTAACTCTTTTAACACTCTCCAAGACGAGGGAGATATAAAAGATGAGACGAACTCTTATGGCGCATATACTACTTTTGCGTACCGCTTTAAACGCGCAGAGATTGGTCTCGATTCTAGAATAACATTAGGAAAAGCAACAGACCTCGACTTTGAATTTGAAGGAAGCACTGTTACGGGAAGTGGAAATATCAGGCTAGTTGATATCACACCTTACTTTCGCTACAGTACAAAAGATTTTAAATTTCCAAAATTTGTAGAACGTCTTATCAGTGACATCAATCGAAATTCATGGGTCGCATATGCTAAACTCGGACCATCATGGGTCATTCAAACTCTTGATTTAAATAGCTTAAACTTAACTGGAACCTTAAAACAAGATTATAAAATTACTTATGAATCTTTTGGGGCAAACATAGGAATTGGTATTGAGGAAGTCACTCTTTTTAAAGAAACCAATCCTGTTTTCATTGAAGTAAATGCTTCGGCCTTTGAATCATATAAGGTGAGTCTTGTAGATAAAAGTAACTCTCGAGAGATAAATATCCTAAGTGAAAGAGACGCTGATCAAGAAATAAAAACATTTCAACTGGCTTTTATTATTGGTGTAACTCTTTTTTAAAGTCTCCACCTCAATATCCTTCTACGACTAAAAAATTATATTAAACTTTACGTGTCATTACGGATAAAGATTTTTCGTGTACTTTAAATATGTAAAGAGGAGTAGCTATGAATAAATATTATCATAATCCAAGATGTTCAAAATCACGCCTTGGAATTGACTTTTTAAATGAGAATAACATTGAGTTTGAAATTATCGAATATCTTAAAACTGGAGTCTCTGAAAAGGACTTCTTAGAAATCGTTCAAAAGTCTGGACTTAAGCCTCTTGAAGGCCTTGTAAGAACAAAAGAGTCTCTTTTTAAAGACTTAGGTCTTAAAGGTAAGAATCTGACTGATAAAGAATGGGCAAAGGTTATAAATGAGAACCCAAAGCTCTTAGAGAGACCGATTCTTGTCACAAAAGATCAAGCAAAAGTAGGAAGACCCACAGAAAATCTACTAGCTTAAATACTTTTAATAATAAATAGTTAGAGCATGGACGACATAAATTCTAGTCAATTTCACTAGCACTATTTTTATAAGTGCCTAGAATCCTTATAGAATAAAATCCTGTCAAGTTTAGTCGTATAATTACCGTTAAGGATACGTAGTAACGTATATGAGGTTAGTTATGAATGCTTTAAAGATATCTATCATCACACTTTTATTGATGTGCCAATCATTGGCCTTTTCAAAAGAAAAAGGTGTGGCAAAAGTCATACAAGTTAAAGGAAAAGCATATAACCTCGATACAAAAAAAAGAATCAAAAAAAATGAATGGATCAAAGAAGGAGCGACTCTACTAACTAAAAAAAGAAGCTTCGTGAAATTATTATTTATCGATAAGTCTAAAATGAGTCTTGGTCCTGGATCTAAAATGCAGATTTCAAAATTCCCAAAAAAGGACGCAGGAATCATTTCGCTCATGAAAGGACAGCTAAGATCTAAAGTCACAAAGAATTATCTAGAGATGGATAAAAAAGATAAGTCAAAACTATTTATCAAAACAAAAACTGCTGCCATGGGTGTTAGAGGAACTGATTTTCAGGTGAATTACAATCCTGTTAATGAAAATACTTCACTTATCACATTTGAAGGTCGAGTTGTGATGAACGCGCTCAATCCAAGAGTAGCAAGGCTTAGAGAGACTTTAAAACAAGCAGTATTAGAATCTATTGTATCAGAGCCTACAGCTGTTGCAGTTACCCAAGGTCAATACTCAGGAGTCCTTCCAAGTGTAAACTCTAAGCCTTTAGCACCTGTTATTATAAACAAGAAACAACTTAAAATCCTTGAAGCCAATGATGGTTCAAAAGAGTCTAATGTAAGTAATGATAAGAAACCTAAAGGAAAGAAAGTTGCTAAAAGATCAGTACTTCCTCCGGGAGTAAAAGGAGCTGACTTTGCTGGTGCTTCAAAGAAAGAAATTGTTAACCAAGTCGCTCAAGTTGATAAGAATATGGCCAGAGAGGTTGCAAATAATTTAAAGATAAAAAAAGAAAGAGGCCCTGCTTCACAAAATGAAAATGAAATATCTTCTAATAATAAAAGTGGTCTGACTCCAGGAGGCTTTGTTGATACTAACAACGGACTCTATATCCCTCCTCCGCCCTCTGCTGCTATCGATCCAATCACCAATGAAGTTATCATGCCGGAGATGATGGGGAACTTTGACTCAACAACAGGTGAATATAAGAATGAGTTTTATGATGTTAATCCAGACGGAAGCTTCGTTGAGAAATCATCTAATGTCTCTCCTGACGGGAGCAAAATTAAAAAAAGAGGACCAGCTAGCATAAATGATGACAGTTCTGTTTCAGATAATAATCAAAATCCTGATATGAATGTTATGGATATGATGAAACAAGATATGATGTTAAATGAAATGACTGATATGGAAGTTACAATGGAAGCTGACCCTAATAAGTATAATTTCAATCCAGGTGGTAGAATTATTATGGAAGGTGATCCGAACCTAGATCCAAATAGTGGAACAATGACTATGGATGATATGGAAAAGTATGCTGACAGAGCGACACAAGATGCTATTGACGGTGCCGAGGATAACTTTGATACAAGGATTGACCAAGACCTTAGACGTGATTTTGCTGGCCAAAAAACAAGATTGAAAATAAATGTAAGAGTTGAACAATAACCGAGAAAAACACTTCAGCGGAATTATCATTCAAACAGTGCAAAAATATCATTAAATAGTTTAAAATACTGATATCTTAATATTATTGACCTCATTTATGAGGTCTCTTTTTTATGGAAGAAAAATGTATTTTAAAGAAAGATTCTTTAGGCCACTAATTATTATTATACTCATCATTCAATTTTCTAATATTCATGCTTCTAAAAGTGATATTAAAAAAGCCGCCGACTTCTTAAATGAAGGTGATTATGATTCTATGATTCAAGTTTTAGAGAGAAACTCAAACAAAGATATTATCATCTTAAGAGCGAAACACTATTTCCTTGGTATCGCATATGCTAGAAATCAAGATTTTGAACAGGCAATAAGAAACTTCTCTTTAGCCATTAAATACAAAAATCAAAAACCAGATCTCTATTATGAGCTAGGACAAGCCTTATATGCAATGAACGAACTAGAAAAGGCTCAAAAGTCCTTTTCGACTTCAGCAAATAATGGCTTTAAAGAATCACAATCCCATTATTACATTGCTCACATTGCTCAGCTGTTAGAAAAAAGTAAGATGGCAAAAGAATTCTTTATAAAAGTAATCAATAACCCTAAGACAACTATTGACCTTAAACAAGTTGCACGATTTCAGCTTTCTGAAACTCTATTAACGATGGCAAGAACAACAAATGATGTAAAAAATATTGTAGAAAAACATGTCCTTCCTCAATTTGAAAAAGCATTAAAAATCAAAAATACTGGCCCCACTGCTATCGATATTCTTAAGAGAATCAAGAGTATCCAAGACGAGTTTGGACTAAACCCATCTAAGTTTGTCTCAGGCAAGGCCCTACCAAAGAAAAGCCTCAGCATCTTTGCCTCACAAAATATTGGATATAATAATAACTTTACTCTTACTGATGACCTTCCTGGTAATGTTCAATCAAAAGAAGACACTTTTATTTCAGAAACAAATGTAGAAGCCAGCTATCTATTTATCATGAAAAGAAAGTATACCATTGAGCCAGGACTTGCTATTTCACATACTGTTCATAGTGAAAGAGATAATAGTGCCGTTTATTCTGCAGACGAATATGAAATAAGACCATCTCTAGATTTCACCTTGGAACACAAGCAATTTAATAATCCTGCAACACTCTATTTAAATTTAAATTATGACTATCGTGCACTTGATAACAGACAGCAAAAAGATCGCGTTTTTAATAATAGAACTTATACATATGAGCTAGGTAATCGATTCAAATACTTTAATTTTGGAACATCCAATGTAAAAGTAAGACAAAGAGTCTTTAGATCTTTCAATCCTGCACTTAGCGTTGATACAACGACTATAGGAGCTGATCAACTTGTTGTAAAAGGTGGAAAAGTCTATCTTTTCTTATTAAATCTAGACTTAGCTAGATTCACTCAATCAGATACAAATGATAACGACACTCTTCTTCTAAGAACAGATTACATATGGCCTTCAATACTTCCAAACTTAAGCC
>NZAF01000188.1 GCA_002686115.1 Halobacteriovorax sp.
CAGGAAAAAAGGTGATGAAAACAAGGGCAGTAGAATACCTATGGCGCTGTGATAAATTTGGTCATATCGTTCCAAGCTTGCCTGGAGGAAAGAATACATATGGTCAAGGAAAGGTCGTTAAAATAGATGCTCAAGTTTTTAGACAAAAAACCAAAAAAGGAAAATTCATTGGTTCTAGTTGTGAAAAGGCCAATAGAGAAGTTGTGAAAGAGATTAGGTGTGACTTAAGTCAAAAAGAAGATGTCTCCTGTCCAAGAAGTCACTCTATTGCCATGAGCATGGAAGAGAGAGATATGATCGATGATATGATGTTTGGAGTCCCGTCTGCCCTATGTAGAGAAAAAACAGTCTTTAAAAATGTTAATAAGTGTGGAGGCAAAGGAACAAAGTATCTTGAATGTTCAAATAACTGTCGTAATAAGTGTGAAGCAGATAAAGAGAATGAATTAAACTCAAGTGATTTTAAAATTGTTAACTACTATCCTCATTCGCAAAAAACTAAGTAAAAAAGCAACAGTTATTGTAAGTAGTCACTACTCTCTGTAAGAGCATTTTTTAAAGTAGATCGGTAAATTCGGTAAGGCTCCATCTGCTTAACGAGCTTAGACATGGTTGAATTCTTCCAATTTCTAATTCTTGAATCGACAATAACAACAGAGCCAAAATCATCTTCACGTCGAAGTAAACGTCCAAGCTTTTGATGAAGGCTTCTTGTTCGATGAGAGAGATAATAATCTTCAAATTCATTTCCAATATGACTTTCATAAAATTCTCTTCGGTGTCTTATGACTTGATCCATTGAAAGGTCTGGAATCTTATCAATAAAGACAAAGCTAAGCGCTTCACCTGGTACATCAATCCCCTCACCAAATGATTCCATTCCAACAAGAACACCGCCCCCAGAGTTTTTAAAATCTTCTACGACATTTGTTCCCATACCTTGAATAAAGACAGGAATCTTGCCTTCAAACTTATTTAAAAGATATTCCACTGCTTTTTCAAATCGAGCTCTTGCAGAGAAAAGAAGCAGAGTCCTGCCACCAATGTCTTCAATAAAAGGACAAAGCTGATCAAGGATATTTGGCACAAAGTCTTTATCATAGAGCGACGGCGTATCATCACAGAGAAAGACTTTTGTCTTATTTTCGTAATCAAAAACAGAAGGGAGAAAAAGACCACCTTTAAACCTCTTTTCTGGATTAACGTGTAAATATCCAGAGGCCCATTCCATGCCCTTTGTTCCCATATCACCATGAGCATTAGCAAGAGTTGCTGATGTATAAACAACCGAGGCCGAAGTTTCTAGAAGCTGAGTGTGTAAGAGTCTTCCGACATCTATAGGGGCAGCAGTTAAAACGTAACCCTGCTCTTCATGAAATTTCATCGAGAGACTATATGGAAGAGAAGGTTTTTCCATTCTTAAAAGATAGAGAAGTGCATTCATAATATCTTCTAAGAAACCACAGAATGCCTCAAATCTAGACCATGCAGTGACCTCTTGTTCACCGTTCATATCTTGAGGTTCCCACCTAATCATATAAGGATAAACCTTGTCGTAAACATCTTTTAAAATAAAGAAAACGCTTTCAAGATGATGAAAGACACTAAGTCTTAGAGGTTCATGATCTCCACTTAGAATCATTGGTAATTCATTCCAATACTTATTAGTATATCGAGGCATTTTTTTAAAGATACTTTCAAGCTTATCAGGGAGTTCAAAAATATGATCCCCGAGGGCCTTTGCCGCATCAATAGACGAATTTCTAAGAGTTGCAATGAGTTCCTCACTATCTTCAATATCATCTTTATTGCCTAAGAGATAAAAGAGTGAGCCAAGTCCCTGAAGGTTTAGAAGCTGCTTTTGTAAGCTTTCTAAATCACTGCCAGTAACTTCATAACTAAAGGCTTTTGTAGACTCTCCTTCAATCTTATGTGCTTCATCAACAACAACATGAGAAGGCCTTGGGAAACTTCTAGGCCATGAAAACATAAGAGCGTGGTTACCAATAATAATGTGAGCGTCTTTGGCTTCTCTTAAGCCTCTAATATATGTACACTCATTTTTAAAAGGACATTGACTTCCTGAACACGATCTAAAATCAACAGCAAGCTCTTTTTCTCGTTCTTTAAACTCGTTGATCTTCATCTTTAAGACAAATGGAATATCCATTCTTGTGATCATCTTCTCTACAGGATTTCTTCCATTATAAAAGAAAAGGGACTCATAATACATGTATGAGAACTTATCTAACAATGAGCCCGTCGTTGCAAATAAAGCATCTTCATTTTGCATTTGTCTAAAGAGGAGTTCGCAAAAGTGATTACTTGAGCCAACAAGCTGCTTAATTCTTAAGTCGCTATTAGCAACACCCAAAAGCTTATGAAGCGTGGGAACGTCTTTATGCATGGCCTGTGCCTGTAGTGTCTTTGTCCCTGTTGCAATCAGAACTTGCTTTCCTTCACTCAGAGAGTAAAGAGCTGATGGTATGAGGTAGCCAAGGGTTTTTCCCGTTCCTGTGGGCGCCTGAACCATAGCATGGACATGATTTTTAAAAGACTGCCCTACTTTTAAAGCTAGCTTTTCCTGAGACTCTCTATAACGGTAACCATCAAGAATATCGCTGAGCTTGTCCTCCTCCCTAAAAATATTCTTAACATTATCACCACTAAATTTTAGATCAAAGTTTTGCTCATAAGTTTTAGACTCCGCCTCTAGATTATTATCTAGCCACGCCACAGTCTTTTCGACATGGGGCCATGGATCAAAATCAATCGCCTCGCATATCTCTTCAATCTCATCAGAATAAAGATTAAAGAATCTATAGTAAAAATACTGCCCCAGATTATACTTATTAAATAAAGTTGTATAAAAGCCATACTTTTCTTTGTCTTTTTTTGTATAAAGAGTTGCAACAATAATTACTTTTAATAAATCAACTGAATCACTTAAACCTCTGTGCAGTTCTTTATCTGCGAGTCCCATATTAACAATAAAATTTTCAAGCTTAAGTGAACTTAGCTCTGGAAATAAGAGAGAGAGAAAGTACATACTATCTTCGTAGCGATGTCCTTCACGTAGATCAAGTGTTTCAAAATGCTGGTCTAGAAATGAAGCTTCAAAGTCAGCATTATGGGCAAGGAGTGAGTGACCATCAAGCTCTAAGACCTCTCCTATTGCCTCATCAAACATAGGAGCTTTTTTAAGCATCTTATTTGTGATGCCTGTTAACTTTTGAATGAAGTTTGATATTTCAAAACTAGGCCTTGCTAAAGATTCATAAGTTCTTATCAATTTTGTACCTTCAAATTGCAAAAAACCAACATCAATGATCTCATCTACACCTGGGTCTGCCCCTGTCGTTTCAATATCAATGACTGCCCATTTACCTAAATTATTGTCGCTATCCGTCACGTTTACTCCAAATGATTGGACAATAACATATCAGCTCATATTCAAGTTGATAATATGCGCTTATTAAATTATCTTTTGATATATAAAAATTTAAAAGGAGACACCGTGTCATCTGCGGTTATTTTTCAAGTCCAATCTTTTTTGATTATGGCCCTTATGGGTTATGGCATATCACAGCATAAAATTCGCACTAAACATTATAAAATTATGGGAGCTGCCATTGCCTGGGATATACTTTTAATCTTACAAATTGAATTAACAAGAAGTGCAATTTTAAAAGCTTCTAAAATCATGACAAATCCGATGATGCTAAAGATACATCTTTTTTTCGCCATCTCTTCGGTTGTTCTGTATTTTATTATGATCCATAGTGGAAGAAAAGTTCTAGCAGGTGATAATACAATGCTTACTAGACATAGACTTCTAGGCTGGGTTACTTTCGCCTTTAGAATTTTAACATTTGCAACGAGCTTTTGGGCCGTTACTAAATAGGAGAATCTTCAATGTTTCCACTCTATGAAGAAGTTAAGGAATTAATTACAAGTGAACTTAAAGATGCTGTTGTTAAGGTTCATGATTTAACTGGCGGTGGAGACCATCTAGGTCTTTTAATTGTCTCTGATGCTTTTGAAGGGAAATTACTTCTAGCCCAACACCGATTGGTGATGGACATTCTAAAGAATAAATTTAAAGAAGATCTTCACGCTGTTCAATTAAAAACAATGACCTTTGCACAAGCAAAGAAACAAGAAATAGATTTAAACTAAGGAGAATTATATGAGTGATAACCCATTTCAAATTCTAGGTGCAGAGCCTATTAATGAAGTAAATAAGAGTGCTGATTTAGAATCACAAATTAAAGAAATTATTGGTTCAGCTGATATTGTTCTTTTTATGAAAGGAACACCTGATATGCCAATGTGTGGTTTCTCAGCTAATAGTGTCGCCATTCTTAATAACCTAAGCGTTCAATATAAAACATTCAATATTTTAGAAGATATGGACATTAGAGAAGGTTTAAAAGAATTTTCAAATTGGCCGACTTACCCACAACTTTACTTTAAAGGTCAATTAGTTGGTGGAAATGATATCATCACTGAAATGTTTCACTCTGGAGATCTTGAAGCAACACTTAAGTCCTAAGGAGATTTTATGAGCACCGTTCACGATTTCAAAGCTAAGAATATTAAAGGCGAAGAAGTAAGCCTATCGGATTACAAGGGTAAAGTTTTACTTATTGTAAATACTGCAAGTAAATGTGGTTTTACTCCTCAATATGAAGGTCTTGAAGAATTATATAAGAAGTATGAAGGAAAATTAGAAGTCCTTGCTTTTCCATGTAATCAATTTGGATCACAAGAGCCTGGAAGTGAAGAAGAAATTCAAGGATTTTGTTCAACAACTTTTAGTACGACTTTCCCACTATTTTCAAAGATTGAAGTTAACGGTGATAATGCTCACCCACTATATAATTTTTTAAAGTCAGCTAATCCTGGAGTTCTTGGTACAGAAAAGATCAAATGGAATTTTACTAAATTTCTAGTTGATAAAGATGGTAAGCCTGTCAAAAGGTATGCACCAGTGACGAAACCAAAAGATATAGAAACAGATATTGAGGGACTTTTATAGTCCCTCTTTTTTTAAGTCATCTTTTACTTGAATGATAAGCTGATCAATATCAAAGGGCTTATAGAAAAAGCGATTTGCTCCATAAGACTGGGCCTCAGATGTTGTCATATCCGCCTGTCCTGAAACGAAGTAAAAAAGAGGTCTTTTAGACTCAAGACGGTTTATAAAGTCCAAAATAACGGCCCCACTCCCATCACTCATTTTGTAATCTGAAATAATAATTTGATAAGAGCTATCTTCTTTTAAAACCTGAAGAGCTTCATTGCCAGAGCGAGCAGTATTAACGTTAAAACCCTCACACTCAAAGTCCTCTTGCATAAGTTCTAAAATATCTGGTTCATCGTCGACAATTAAAACCTTAGGCACGACGAGATTGCCTTACAAATGTAATCCCTAAAAGAATCGTCATAATAAGCGCTCCTACAAAGATAAAGTTATTCATGATGAAGTAAAGAGTATAAGACATTGCTCTAATCAGCTTTGCGAGTAGCGGATTATTTAAAATAAACTTCACATAACTTGGAGCAGTCGCATAGTAGAAATCAACAAACTTCTTACCTATAAAGGTTTTTAAAAGATACTGATCTCGAATGTATCTAAAATAATCAAGAACGTAATGATCTCGTCCAAAACCTGCGGTAATAAGGTAGCACTGTGTTTCGCTTAAAAGAGCTTCAACCTCAGCTGGAGCTGTTGACACTGTTGCATCTGAAATATCTGAGCGCCAGCCAAATTTATCGACATAGGCAGCCTTAAAAGAATAGTTCACACCATTTTGGAGGTTATTAACTGTGAACTGCCCGCCTTCTTTATCAACAAGCTCAAATTGTCTAAAAAAGGCATCAGAATTATTAGCATCATAAATTGCTAAGAATTGGAGGTCAGCTTCATTTGAAAGACTACCTCGATATGATAAGAATAAAGAAGCATCCCCTCTTCTAACGGTTACATCATTTAAAACAGTGCTTCCATCTGAATAATTTTTAACGTCAGCACTAAGATTTAAATTAATATAAAGTCCATCAAAGTCTTTATCTGCTGGGCTAAACTCATCTCCCACATCTTTAGCATCTCCATTGGCAACAATGTCAGG
>NZAF01000189.1 GCA_002686115.1 Halobacteriovorax sp.
TCTAATCTTTTCAAGGTTTTTAATTTGTGACTTTAAAACAGCGAGGTTATCAATCTCTAAGACTTCAACTTCATCTTCTTTTTGAGGTTTATATTTATTAACACCAACAATGACATCTTCACCGCGATCGATTCTTGCCTGCTTTGCAGCTGCAGCTTCTTCAATTTTTAATTTTGGCAGACCCGTTTCAATTGCCTTTGCCATGCCCCCAGCTTCATCCACTTCTTTGATTATTTCACGAGCTCTATTTGCAATATCGTTTGTTAAGCTCTCCATCATATAAGATCCACCCCATGGATCGACAGTATTTGTAATTCCTGTTTCTTCTTGAAGGATGATTTGAGTATTTCTTGCAATCCTTGCTGAGAACTCTGTTGGTAGAGCTATGGCCTCATCAAATGAATTTGTATGGAGCGACTGTGTTCCACCAAATACCGCTGCCATGGCTTCAACAGTTGTTCTTATAACATTGTTATATGGATCTTGTTCTGTAAGAGACCAACCTGATGTTTGGCAATGGGTTCTAAGCATTTTTGATTTTTCAGAAGTCGGATTATACTTTTCTACAATTTCACACCAAAGAAGTCTTGCGGCACGAAGTTTTGCTATCTCCATATAGAAATTCATTCCAATACCAAAGAAAAAAGAAAGCCTCGGTGCAAAGTCATCGATTTTCATTCCGGCTTTGATGGCCGTCTCGATGTACTCTTTACCATCGGCTAGAGTGTAAGCAAGTTCGAGAGCGGCATCTGCTCCGGCTTCTTGTATGTGGTAACCAGATATTGAAATCGAATTAAATCTTGGCATATTCTTTGACGTATATTCAAAAATATCTGCGATGATTTTCATAGAAGGTTTTGGTGGGAAAATATATGTATTTCTCACCATGAATTCTTTTAAGATATCGTTTTGAATTGTACCAGATAACTTATCTTGAGAAACACCTTGTTCTTCAGCGGCAACGATGTAGCCTGCGAGAACAGGGAGAACAGCTCCATTCATTGTCATTGAAACAGAAACTTTATCAAGAGGAATTCCGTCAAAGAGAACTTTCATATCTTCAACACTATCAACGGCGACGCCAGCTTTACCTACATCACCTTTAACTCTAGGATGATCTGAGTCATAACCTCTGTGAGTTGCGAGATCAAATGCGACTGATACCCCTTGACCACCAGCTGCTAATGCTTTTCTGTAGAAGTTATTAGATTCTTCCGCTGTTGAAAAACCTGCATATTGTCGGATTGTCCACGGTCTTCCAGTGTACATGGTAGCACGAGGTCCTCTTGTAAAAGGGGCTATACCTGGATATGTATCAAG
The DNA here is from genome assembly GCA_002686115.1 of Halobacteriovorax sp. Classification (GTDB taxonomy): domain Bacteria; phylum Bdellovibrionota; class Bacteriovoracia; order Bacteriovoracales; family Bacteriovoracaceae; genus Halobacteriovorax_A. The sequence continues at coordinate 1,321 of NZAF01000189.1, forward strand.
ATTTGGAATATTTTTTAGATCTTCTCTAGTGTAGAGTGCTTTTATCTCAACACCTTCAGGTGTCTTTGTCAGTTTCGGACCTTTGCCCTTACTTTCTTTGTCTGCTAACTTTAGCCACTGATCGTGTGACATTTTATACTCCTATTTTATTTTTTAATTTTCATACCAAGTTACTTTAACTGTATCAATACCTGAGCTGAGAGCTGCTTGAAGACCAGTTTCTGAGTCTTCAAAGATAATCGCTTCACTACTTTCTCTCCCTGTTTTTGATAGAGCAAGAAGATATGGCTCAGGATTAGGTTTTGTTAAGGTAACTTCTTTTGTTGTAATAATGAGGTCAAAGAAGTGGTGGATGTTACAGTGCTTTAAAAGAGCATGCGCAACATCATGTTCACTTGCTGTGACAAGGGCCAATGACTTATGATTATCTATAAGTGACTTAAAAAGCTTAGGGTAGTCGCTGAACATAAGTTCATTTATATTTTGATCATCAAGGCTATCGATAATCATTTTGTTCTTTTGTGTTACAAAAGATTCAAAGTCGCCTTCGTAATACTTACTAGCAAGTTTAAAAAGATCAATATCGGCTAGGCCATAAAGCTCATCTTCACTAAAGTGAATTCCAGAAAGTAGCTTATTGGTAGCAAGATGATGTATCCCTTCACTTTGCAAAATAGTGCCATCCATATCAAAAATTACAAAGTTTTTGTCGTTTGTAAGTTCTATAATTTCATCTACTTGGAATGAATTTAATTCCTTAATTATCGTTGTTACTGACACTTAGAGCTCCTTTCAGTGAGTATAACCTAAATAAAGGCATTTGTTACCCTTTGAATGAAAACTTGCGATGCGTTATAATGGACTATAATAGTAGGAGGCTTTTTTGGACAAAAAAGAACAAGATAGCGTCATATTGGAAGCGAGCTTACAGACATTTTTCTTTGATGAGCTTGATAAAGTAAATCAAAAGTCATTAAACCCAGTCTCAAGGGAAAAAATCTTTTATTCAAGTCTAGTCATGGATAAGTATTCTTTATCAGAACATTTCTTTGAAAAAGAAGATGGCAAGGTGAGGGATAAGATCCTTGGTATTAAGCTCTTAGAGGCTTCGCATATGACGGCAAATAAGAAGAAACAAGTCGTTAAAGATGTAGCCGAAACTTCACTATTTTTATGTGGTTTCTTTTCAGACTCACTTAATAGAAAAATTGTAGATGTTGGCTACTATAGAGACATCGGACAAAGCGCTTATCAGATGCTTAATAACTTGATTCCAAGCTTTTATGAGATTGATTCATTTTATAAGTCCGTCTCTAATCAATTTGATACACTTGCTAGTTTGATTAGAGTTGTAAGAGAAAACTCTCACAATGAAATGCAAGAGGTGTCTCTCTTTATTGGTGATGGGAAGAAGGTTTCTTAAGATAATCTAGTTAGACTATGCTTAAATCTTAAAAGGTTATTTTCCAACAGTCGTTGTAATCCACTCATTACTTAAGACTTCAGTTAGCTTCTTTTTGAATGCTGGATACTTCATATTCTTAATGGTTTCATTTGTGTGATAGAAGTAGTCTAGCCCAAGACCTTGAAGGTAAGGTGCAGAATAGACATTGGCAAAGTCATCATTGATTTGGAGGCTTAATTCATTTTGTCCTTCAATCATTTTCTTGATTCTATTGAAGTCTTTTTGTGAAATACCTTTTGTGCGAAGGCGGTGAATGATGTCGTTAATGGCCTCAATTGCCTCATCAACTTTGTCATGTCCGCTGGCCATGTAGATTCCCCAGAACCCGGCTTCTAATGCATTTAAAAAGATAGGTTGGGCAACGTAACAAAGACCTTTTCTGTCTCTTACATCTACGAAGAGTTCAGAAGACTGACCAGAGAGAAAAGATGAGAGCATTTTTAATACGACTAAATCTTCCTCTCTCGCTATCGTTTGAGTACCGATAAAGATTTGAGTTTGTTCTCTGTCAAAATTTATATGAGTCTTTTTCGTTTTTAGTTTTTTAACTTTTTTGTGTTTAAGAGGTTTTACTTTCTTACTTGGGATCTGGTCGATAAATGGTTGGAGAGTATTGATTAGTTCATAGAGCTCCATGTCTCCACAGTATGTAAGAAGAACTTCTTTTGTTCTTAATGTTTTTTGATGTAATTCTTTAAGATCATTTGATTTAATTTTTTTAATTGTTTGTGCCGTCCCAAGAGAAGACATTCCATATGGGTGGTTTTTAAAAAGTTCTTCGTTAACCTTGCTAAAGCATCTTCTAGTTGGATCTTGGAGATTGGATTCAATATGTCTTAGAATCAATTTCTTTTCAAGGTTGAGGTTCTTTGTTGTGCAGGCTGGTGTTAAAAGATTTTGCATAAAGATTGGAGATAGCTTTTCAAAGAAATCACTTAACCCATGTAGTGTCATCCCATAGGCATTCTTACCAGAGAAGCTTCCAAATGTAGCAGAGTGATTTTCCATGATGTCACTTAACTTTTCTTCGTTTAGCCCTTTATAGCCTTTTGTTAACTGAGTCGCTAAAAGATTATAAATTCCATTATTTGTTTTTGTTTCAGCTGCAATTCCACCTTGAAAATAAGCATGTAGAACAAATGTTGGGTTCATAGGGTTTTGGCGATAAAGAAGTTTAAGACCTGGTTTAAGCTCAATGGCCCTTAGATTTGGGTCATACTTAGACTTTTCAATTTTTGCTCTTTTCGACTTTTCTTTAATCTTTGTTGGTTTAATTTTCTTAGCAAATGCTTCAATTTTTTTCTCATATTTTTTCTTCTCTTCACCTAATGGTAACTGAAGAGAGAAATGAAGTGGTCTAGAAAAAATAAATTGATAAGCCTCAGAAACTTTTGAAGCTGAGCATTTCTTTACTTGGTCTAGAAAAATTGTTTCACGATCTAAGTCATTTGTTTGTGCATAACTATGACCTACACTGAAAGAGAATGATTCAATGGATTCTTTTTCAAAGACTTTAGAGGCAATGTATTGATTTTTAATCTTAGTTACATCTTCTTTTGAGACACCATCGTTTGTTACTTTTTTAAGAGTTTCTGCAAGAGTTTTTAAAACTTGATCAGTGTTTTCTTTTGGAAATTTCACTCTTAGAAAATGAATACCTCCGTCTGAGAAAACCATGGTTGAGCAGCTGCAGCTATTTGCAATGGCATTTTTAAGTACCATCGATCTATAAAGGATTGAGCTTTCACCATGACCCATGACATTGTAGGCCAGGTCTTCTGCTGCTAGTTCAGATTTTGTGATACCTGGAGCTTCAATAGTGAGTGTCAGTTGACACATCTTTACATCTTTATTGTGAATTTCAATAGAGTCATTCTTTTTAAGAGAAAATTTCTTTCTCTTTGAAGATTCTCCACTTGGAAGTTTATATTGCTCGATTGTATTGATTATCTTGTCTTTATCTTTAGATAAGTCACCAGCAATTACTAAAAAGGCATTGGCGTTATTATAATGAGCTTTTCTAAAAGAAATTAACTGCTCTCTTGTAAAAGATTTAATCGTTTTTTCATTTCCAAGTATGGCGTGTTTATAGCCACCTTGAAAGCAAGCTTTCTGAATTTGACTAAAAGAGTATTGGCCTGGGTTATCAATACTTCTTCTAAATTCTTCAAAGACAACTTCTCTTTCTGGGATAATGTCTTCTTCTTTAAACATTGGATTTGAGACCATATCTAGTATGATATCAATACTATTTTTTAAATATGATGAAGGGCTGTTAATATAATAACAAGTGTAATCAAATGAGGTAAATGCATTGATCTCGCCTCCAAAAGATTCAACTTCGTGGGCGATCATGGCACCAGGTCTTGTCTGCGTACCTTTAAAAAACATGTGCTCTAAAAAGTGAGCAATTCCGTGATCTTTCTTATCTTCTAGAGTACTCCCGGCCTTGAACCAGATTTGAGCTGAAGCAGCTCCAGTCCCTGGTAGGTCGACAAAGATAGTTTCTAGATTATTTTTTAGGTTGTGAACTTCATAATTCATTGAAATAGAGCCTTTTATGTGATTTATCATATTAGGATATATGATTTTCTTAGTAGGTCAAAGTAATGGTAGATATTCCCATAAAATCACTTTATTTACATTACCCATTTTGTAAGAACCTTTGCAATTATTGTGATTTCTATAAGGGGCTGCCATCACCGGAGCTAGAGGATCAATTTGAGGATCTCTTTAAGTCTATGTTTGAAAAGCATGATGAGATTTTACGTGATCAAGATTGTACTTGGAGTAGCCTAAGTACTCTCTACATAGGAGGAGGAACGCCCTCTTTGTGGGGAGAGAAGGGAGCAAAGCTTCTTAGTCAGGAATTAGAGAAGAGACAAATTAATCTAGAGAAAGATTGTGAGTTTACTATTGAAGTGAACCCTGGAGACTGGGATAGAGAATCAATAGATGCTTGGATGAAAATTGGTGTCAACCGCTTCTCTGTTGGTATTCAAAGCTTAGATTCAACATTTTTAAAAGTTCTTGATAGAGTTCATAGTATTGATGAAGTATATGAAACATTAGAGCTTTTTAAAGAGTTAAATGTAAACTATTCAGTTGATTTCATGCTTGGACTGCCCTTTTCTAAGCAATATAAAAGAGATGTGATCAAAGAATTAGAAGAGATTCTTGAATATGGACCGACTCACATAAGCCTTTATATTCTCACTGTTAAAGATAACTATAAGCACTTTGAAGACTTACCAGATGATGAATTTATTGAAAGAGAATATCTTTCAGTTAGTAAATATTTAAAGTCTAAGGGCTTTGATCATTATGAAGTATCAAACTTTGCTAAGACTCAGGAATTAGATAGAAGATCAAAGCACAATCTAAATTATTGGAGAATGGAGTCGGTTGCAGCGATTGGCCCTTCGGCTACAGGATTTTTAGCTGATAGAAAATACCGCTATAAGTGGAAGACTAAATCAGATGATATAATAACTGAGGTTTTAAGTGATAAGGAGTATTTAATGGAAAAGCTCTATATGTCACTTAGAATAAATGAAGGCTTAGATATTAATTTCTTTAATGATGAAAAGCTTAAGGACTTAGCTTTTGATTTAGAGAAAAGAGATCTCGCCCAAGTTGTAAATGAAAAAATAATTCTAACGAGTAAAGGCTTTTTAATTCTTGATTCAATCATGGACGATATATTTAAGATTTATGCAAATAGGCTTTAGAGGTCTCTTTGTTCTTATTCTACTATCAAATGCCATTGTCCTCGCTGATTATGACCCTTGCAAATTCATAGATTATAAATTTTGTGGAAATAAGAACTCTACAAATAAGTCATTAGGAGCAAGTGAGCCATCATTAAAGAGAAATTTTAATTCACCTTCTTCTGTTGCTTTGGTTAGGGGCCTAGGCCTTGAAAGTATTGTTTTTGATAAATTTGATTTTTCTATTGTTTTTGGAACTTCAAGAGTTGGCGCAGGAGCTTCAGGGACAAATACTGAAGATACATTCTTTGGAAATACCGCTAAGGAATACTTTTCTGATTATGAAAGTCGTAGGATTAATCAAGTAAGTTATGATCTTGATAAGTACAGTTTTGCCCTTGGAAAAACATTATTAAGCACTAAGGGAAACATGTTTAAATTTAACGTTGGTCTTCTTACGAAATATGTAAAGCCAACCGGAGATGTCTTTGTTGGTCCAGGTGCTTCAGTTGTTCTTGGTGCACTTAATGCAGGGTATGCGACATATAAGGATCAAGGGAACTCCCAATATACGAGAGATGACTTTGTTGAGTACAACGTCGAAACATATTCTTTTGGTTTAAATATTCCATTTTTTAGCTTTGATTATACTGTCTTTGAAAATGATACAGAGGAGATTAACAGAGTTGAGATTTATTCTCTGGGAGTATTTGTTGACCGTTGGATGATCTCTTATGGGCGCCGTATGGAGGAGTCAACAAGACGTAAGTATGACTTTGATCGAGAAGTATTCACAAATGATCTTAAGCAGTGGTCTACTTTTATTGGAGTTCAATATTTCTATAGTAAAAAGGTAACTGTCGGACTCTTATCAAATTACTATCTTAATCAAGAGCTCTCTATGATTCTTACAATTTTCCCTTAGTTCTCTTGTGACTCTTCAATCTTTTTTACAATGGTCCAATTCATCACACCTAGAAATAGTGAAATTATTGGACTTAATATATTAAAGAAGCAATAAGGCGCATAGGTTAGAGTCGAGACTCCAAGAACAGAAGAATTATAAGCTCCACCACTATTCCAAGGAATGAGAACTGAAGTCACTGTTCCAGCATCTTCTAGTGCTCTTGAAAGGTTTTGAGGTGCTAGGCCATAATCATCATATGCTTTTTTAAACATTCTTCCAGGCACAACAATAGCTAAATATTGATCCGAAGCCGTTGCATTTAAAACAAGGCAGCTTCCAAGGGTTGCACCAATAAGTGATGCAGTTCCAGAAACCAACTTTAAAATAGATTCTGCAATTTTATGAAGCATACCAGTGGCTTCGAGGCATCCACCAAAAATCATTGCCGAGAAGATAAGCCATACTGTTGTCAGCATTCCAGACATCCCACCACGATTTAGAAGTTTATCGATGACTTTGTGGCCAGATTCTATAGAGAAGCCCTCATAAAGCACTTTGGTAATGATTGTGTAATAACCTTTGACACTTACATCAGACGACATTTTTTGAATTAATTCACCTTGAGAGATAATTGCAACTAATAAGCCCGCAAAAATTCCTATCGTAATCGCTGGTAGAGAAGGAACTTTTTTTCTAATCATAACAAGAACAACTAGCGGAGGTATTAATGTTGTGAAACTAAGATTAAAATTTGCATCTAAGATACTTTTTATCTCATCAATCTCACTAAGGTTAATCGTATTTCCTGAACCGAAAAGACTAATAATTGAAAATATAATTAGAGAAATGATAAGAGCTGGTCCAGAGGTATAAACCATATGTCTGATATGTGTGAAAAGGTCAGTTCCCGCCATTGCTGGAGCGAGGTTTGTTGTATCTGATAGAGGAGACATTTTATCACCGAAATATGCCCCTGATATAATTGCACCAGCAACCATTCCCATATTGAGACCGAGGGTTTGACCGATTCCAATAAGCGCAATACCGATTGTCCCCGTTGTAGACCAAGAAGAGCCTGTTGCTAGAGAGACAATAGCACAAATAATTGTTGCTATTGGAAGAAAAATTGCGGGATTAATAAGTTTTAAACCGTAAAAAATCATGGCCGGTACAGTTCCTGAGAGAATCCAAGAGCCAATTAAAGCTCCGACGACAATAAGTATCGTCATCGCTGAAAGAGAGCTTGTAATTGCGTTCACAATACCTTCTTCGATTTGAACAAATTTTACACCAAGCTTAAAGTATCCAATGATCCCACAAACAAAGCCTGTTACAAGTAATGCAACTTGGTTGGGTCCATATGAGGCATCATCTTTAAAGATGATAACGTTAACAATTAATAAGAATACTAGTAGCAGTACAGGGAAAAGCGATAGGGCCAAACTTGGTTTTTTCATATGTCTCTCATTTTGATTGAATTGAAATATCATGCAGTTTTCCTAGGGGAATGTCTAACTGCTTGTAATATATACTCGAAATTAAAGAGTGGTAGTAGAATTTTTTACAAGGATTAAGGATTAGTTTGGAGGATTATGTATAATAGGCAAAAAAGAGGGATAAATTGGAACAAGACCTAACACCCAGACTAATTAAAGAGCTTCGTGGAGATAGAGACTATAAGTCTATCAGTAAGGAAGTGGGTATTAGTTATGGACAATTTTTCAAACTTGAAAATGGCTATAGCAAACTTAAGTTTGAGGAATTCATAAAAATTTGCCAGACAGTTAAATCTCTAGATCTAAAAAATATCTTTAAAAAAATAATGTGCCTCGAGCTTGAAGAATTTACTCAAGCAGAATTTATGGAACGTTATTGCACTTCATGGGGAGAGCCTTCAAAATATGTTTTAAAAGAAAAGCTAGGTTTTACACCTTCAAAGTGGTGGAGGTTAAAAACTGGTCAGAGCAGATTAACATTTGATGACTTTATCAAACTTATTACTTCGTGTGGTTGTGATGCATATGGTTTTTTATCTCACTTCTTGCCTGAAGATGTAATTAGTTTATACACAAAAAAAGAAAATGATTTCTTTGAAAATGAAATGAGGATTATGGCCGCTTTTCCAGAGGCCTGTCAAATTACGACGATTATAGGTGATAATAGTTATGTAAATGCCGACGTTGATAATAAAACAGATTTACTAAGAAGCTTATCAAAACTTGATCATGATAAGTTTAACTTTCTTTTAAATATCCTAGTTAAAAATAATGTTCTTTATTTAAATAAAGAAAATGGTCTTTATGAAAAGCATCAGATGAAGATTTATCTTAAAGATCAAAATATCGATACCTATGAAACAATGAAGTCAATCTCTAAGTTTGCGATGAATAGCCAAGAGAGAGTCATGAGTGATCCTGAGCATGACAGAGATAGAATTAAATTTGCGTTTGGAGTATCAACTCTTACTCGTGAAGCATTTAACGAGATCAGGCAAGAGATAATTGACTCTTTTCATAGGATAAATACCATTCTAGAAAATGATAATCTTAAAGACAATCCACAGATGGAACTCGCCATCTTTCAAATGGGTATACACTTCATAGAAGAGGACTTTTCTAAAAGTAAAAAATCAGAAATTTAAAAAGAGAAAAGTGACTTAATTATTGAGTCAAACACTTCGACAAAGCTATTAGATCATCTTCGTTTATAAGGAGTGTAGGTGAAGAACGTTTTAAAGAAGTTAATGTTATCAAAGAAGTGTCCAAATTTTCTTAGAAAGAAAATGATGAGAAATAACCTTAATGTTGATGTAAATGTTATTAAAGATAATAATATTGTTATTAAGGTTGCGGAAACGGATGATGAGCTATTTCAGGCTTTTTCTCTTGTGCAAAAAATGTACGAGAAAGGAAAGATTGTTGATAGAAATACAACTGGCTTAAGGGTCACTAAGTTTCATCTCTTACCAACGACTAAGGTCATCGTTGCTAAAATAGGTGATGAGGTAATTGGCACAGTATCTCAGATTATGGACACACCTCTTGGCCTACCCATAGATGACTTTATCTCCCTCGATAACCTTAGAAAATGCTCTAAAAGAATATGTGAGATATCTTCTTTGGCAATTAGTGAAAAGTGGAGGTCAAACTCAAAAGGACTTTTTTATCCTTTAACGCTTTTTTCTATTTATTATGCAAAAGAAGTCACATCAGCAGATCGTCTCGTAATAGTGACGAATGAGAGGGCCCGTTATGTGTATGAAGATATTTTTCTTTTTGATCCTTTAACAATTAACTCTGCGAAGTATACGTCGGTAAATGATGATCATGCCTTTGCTCAAAAACTAGACTTAGTACAATTTGAGAGCAGATGTTTTCAAGCATATGCAGAGATGTCTGAAGAAAAAAATTTATATCGAATGTATAGTTCACCAAAGTGGAAAGAACATTTAAAAATAGATGATGGCTACTATAATACAGTTCCTCTTATGAGTTTTAATAAGTCCACTCTAGATGTTTTTTTTGATGAGCTGGGAATGTTAAACGAGCTGAAAGATTCAGAGAAGCAAGTTATCTATAATTTGTATTCAATTTTCGAAGGCAGTTATGGTGAAAACTTCTATATTCACCAAAGAAGGTTTCCTAGGTTCTATGCGAAAATGAAGTCTGAGATTCATATTTCGGGGAGTGTTTACCATGCGGAATGTATCGAGGTTTCAAGAGGTGGGGCATCACTTGTTCTTTTTGATGATTGTGAGCTTCAAAAAGGTCAGGAATTAACGATGAAGGTTTACTTGAGTGATTATAATGTTTGTGAAATTCGAACGAAGGTTATTTGGAAGACAAATAATACGATTGGTGTTGAAGTGCTTATTGATAAAATCAGTGAATGGTATCATCAAATAGATAAATTAGAGGAAGTGATGCTTTCAAGACAACTTCGAGCATGAAGAAAATTTATGTGTAAAAGTTTGTCTTCCCATTAATCTTACTTCTTTCTATCATTCAAACAATTTTCTATAAAATAAAATCAGTAGCTTAGCGTGTTTGGAGTTGCTTGGAATCTTTTTTTAGATCAAAACATTGACATTTATCTATCTCATCACATCTTACATTTAGAAACGAATTGAAGAAAAAAGGATTAATTGAAAATGACTGATACGCCTGAAAATTTGGAAGAAGTAAAAGCTGAAGCTGGTGAGGCAAATGAAGTTTCTGAGGATGGGAATGCTGAAGTAGTAGATCTTCATGAGCAAGATTCTAAGGAGTCCGATGATGAGATCTCAAAAGAGATGAAAGAGCTCCTAGAATATAAAGATAAGTTCTATTATGTTGCGGCTGAAATGGAAAACATGAAGAAGCGACATGAAAGAGATATGCAGAGCCAAATAAAGTACGGCAATGAGAAAGTTTTGAAAGGTCTTCTTGAAGTTGTTGATAATTTAGAAAGAACAATGATGGCCATTGAAAACGATGAAGATGAAAAAGTAAAAAACATCTATGTTGGTGTTGATATGGTGAAAAAGCAATTTTTAGATGTTTTAAAAAATAATGGATTAGAACAAGTTGATGCTGAAGGAAAAATCTTTGATCCAAACTTTCATGAAGCTATGGCACAACAGCCAGCTGAAGGAAAGGAAGATCAAGAAATCATTCAAGTTTATCAACATGGATATATGTTAAATGGAAGACTTTTAAGACCGGCAAAAGTCGTTGTAGCGAAAAATTAATTTAGAATTTGAATTTATAAGGAGAAAGTTATGGGTAAGATTATTGGTATTGACTTAGGGACTACAAACTCTTGTGTCTCTGTATTAGAAAACGGTAAGTATAAAATTGTTCCAAACGCAGAGGGACACAACACAACTCCATCAATTATTGGTTTTGGAAATGGTGAAGAGACACTTGTTGGTCAGGTTGCTAAAAGACAAGCAGTAACAAACCCATCAAAAACTCTTTACGGTATTAAAAGATTAATTGGTAGAAAGTTTGATACACCAGAAGCTAAGAAATTTGCTGATGTTGCTCCATTTGAAATTTATGCAAATGATAATGGTGATGCATGGGTAAAGGTTGATGGAAAGGCAATGGCGCCACAAGAAATTTCAGCGAAAGTACTACAAAAGCTTAAGAAAGCTGCTGAAGATTACTTAGGTGAGACAGTTTCAGAAGCTGTTATTACTGTTCCAGCATATTTTAATGATTCACAAAGACAAGCAACTAAAGATGCAGGTAAGATTGCAGGTTTAGAAGTAAAAAGAATTATTAACGAGCCAACAGCTGCGGCACTTGCTTACGGACTAGAGTCTAAGCAAGATAAGAATATTGCAGTATTTGACCTTGGTGGTGGTACATTTGATATCTCAATTTTAGAAATCACTTCTGATGGTGTATTTGAGGTTAAGGCAACTAACGGGGATACTTTCCTTGGTGGTGAAAACTTTGATGAATCAATCATCAATTTCCTTGCAGATGAATTCCAAAAAAGTGATGGAATAGATCTACGAGCCGATCAAATGGCGCTTCAAAGACTAAAAGAAGCTGCAGAAAAAGCTAAGCATGAGCTATCAACTGTAACAAGTACTGATGTTAACCTTCCATTTGTTACTGCAGATGCTTCAGGACCTAAGCACTTAAATATTTCTCTTTCTAGAGCAAAGTTTGAAGACTTAATCTCTCAATATTTAACTGATCTTGCGAAGCCATGTAATACATGTCTTGATGATTCAGGATTAGATAAGAATGAGATTGATGAAGTCATTTTAGTTGGTGGTTCTACAAGA
>NZAF01000190.1 GCA_002686115.1 Halobacteriovorax sp.
AAAAAATGCCCCCGAGTGAATATCGGAGGCATCTTGGATTTTAAACTTGTGGCCTTTTATTAACCTGTCCCATTTTTGGGGTACAGATCATTTCTGAAGCCTTTTTCATTTGTTATTTTTAATGTTTTTTTACTGACCTTGTCCTAAAGAGTAGCCTCTTTTCCCATCAAAAGTATAAAGATTTTCAGTTTTGATAGCATCTAATCCAGCATCATTAATAAGTTTTAATAACTCAATAACGTCACTATTAGAAAGCTCTTTTCCTGAATCACTCATGAAACGACATCTCCAGTGATCCGTACAAAAAGTTAGAGGATTACCATTAGGGAAAACTTTTACTCCCCTATTTGTAATCATAATAAGGTTTAGATCACTATCATTTGTTGCACTTATTAACTTCTCACCAAGATTATTTGGATTTCTATCCTGACATTCAAGGAAAACATCGACACCATCAAGCTTCTTTTCTTGCATTGGAGTTTTTGAAAGCTTAACTTCAATTTTCTTTGCATCTTTTGGGTAAGAAGCAGCTGGAAGTTTTGTAGGCTTACTTCCAAGTCTCTTAATAACTTCATCTGCAAATTCTTCTGTTGTTACTTTCTTTGTACTTGTTTGCTCATTATAAATATCAAAAGTATGCACTCCCTCTTCAAGAGTTGTAAGCCATGCATTCTCTATTTTTTCAGCAATATCATTCTGGCCCATGTAGTTAAGCATTTGCACACCACCCATGAGAAGACCACTTGGGTTTGCCACACCTTGACCTGCGATCATTGGAGCTGAGCCGTGAATAGCTTCAAACATCGCACACTCTTCACCAATATTTGCAGAACCAGCAAGACCTACAGAACCAGTAATTTGAGCGGCAATATCAGAAACTATATCTCCATAAAGGTTTGCCATAACAACAACATCAAAATCCTCTGGAGTGTCTGCGATTTTTGCAGCACCGATATCAATAATCCAGTGATCCGCTTCAATCTCTGGATACTCTTTTGAAATTTCATCAAATGCTCTATGAAACTCCCCATCAGTAAGTTTCATAATATTGTCTTTTGACATACAAGTAACTTTTTTTCTTCCAGCATTCTTTGCATATTCAAAAGCAAAACGAATAATCTTTTCAGTCCCAGGTCTACTGATAAGTTTTAAACACTGAAAAACTTCCTGAGTTTGTCTGTGCTCAATTCCCGCGTAGAGATCTTCTTCATTTTCTCTAACGATGACCATATTCATTTCTGGATGTTTTGTTTCAACATAAGGTGAAAGTGATCTAACTGGACGAACATTAGAAAAAAGACCAAGAGTCTTTCTAACCGTTACGTTTAAACTTTTATAACCACCACCCTGAGGTGTCGTAATTGGGGCCTTAAAGAAGATCTTATTATCAACAATAGTCTTCCAGTCCTCTTCTCTAATACCAGCAGTATTTCCAGAGAGATATAGCTTCTCTCCAATCTCAATTTCATCAATTTCTAGTTGTGCACCAGCTTCTTTCATAATACGAAGACAGGCCTTCATAATCTCAGGTCCAATCCCGTCGCCATAAGCGACTGTAATTCTATTACTCATAAGTACCTCCAAGTCGCAATACCCTACACTAAACAACCAACTCTTTCAATCGGTGCCACTAGACTTTTCCTGTAAACAATGCAGCATTTAACGCTATGCTCACAATGTTTTTTCAAGAAGTTCTTTTGCGTTAGTAAGCCTTTTAAATTCGGCTTCAGCAACTTCTCTTTGCTTTTCACTCATCTGAGCGAGTCTATCGGGGTGATAAAGAAGACTAATTTCACGATATCTCTTCTTAAGCTTATCTGCGGTTAAAGGAGCCTCAAGATTGAGAAGAAAAAGAAGCTTTCCAGTGTCAAATTCGTCATGAGAGTGAATTCCGCTTTGAAAGCCTGAAAAATCAGACGGTCCAACCATATCCTCTTCAAAACTCAGAGAGATCTTTCTGTTTTTTAGAGGACCACTTTCTCCCGGAAATTTGATGAAGGTAAAAACGAGAAGATAAATCTCCGCCACAAGAAGGATTAACATCGACTCATTAAGACGCCCTCTAAAATAAATGAGAAGACTTATAAAAAAAGTATAAGATAAGAGTTTGATTATTTTCACTGCTACTGCCTTTTTAAAAGCATACCATAGACATAAGGCTCAAAAGTTCGATTTTTTTTGACTACATTTTAAGATCAGGGATTAATCGTAAAAATAACAGTCGCCGTATTCGACTCACCATCACTATCTGTAATCGTAAAATCAAAGTTTGCAGGACCTGTATATAAAACATCTCCTGTTATCCCCACAGTACAAACCCCACTTCCGTCACAAGAACATGGTGTACTATCACTGACATTTGAAAAATTCGACGTAGTACAACTCACTCCTAAGTCGTAATTAAAATCAGCGTACTGAAGAGTAATGACGGACTCAGAATCAACACTACCATCAGGGGCCGTAAAGTCATAAGCAATCGGCGCCTGCTTTTCACGGTACACACATCTAAAGCCAACATCACTATTAACACTCGCTGGAGTTCTTGAAAGATCAAGAGCAAAGGCCCCGCTATCAAGAGTACTATCAAATGCACCACCACGAATGGCAGCACCACCAGAACCACCGCTCCAACGACCAAAGCTATTGGCCGAGCTATAGGAGTCATTATTTGGTTTATAGTCAATATTTCTAAGTGACCCAGAAGCGGCGACAGAGAGTTCACTGCTTGAAGCCGTCTCATCCACAGGACCAAGAGCAAAAGAAGAAGTCCCTGGTAACCAGTCTGTCCACTCCCAAACATTTCCAGCAAAATCCCAAATCACAGAGCCACCTGTGAGTGCGTGTGCTCGTCCTTGTTCAAAGCCTGAGCCACCGGCCTGACTTGAATTGTTTCCAGTACTATCAAAAGGATCAAGTTCATCAAGCACTTGTAGTGAATTACTTGGACTATTATCACTATGACCTCGATAAATATGGCCACTACCCACTGCTTCACCTTCCCAATTTGCAGGAGTTCTTTCAATGTCCCTAGCGATGGTCATCCATTCAGGGTTTGAGATTAATGTGAAAGTTCCGCTATAACCAGCTTCACTGATTGCTGAACATCTGGCTTGCGCATCATTCGCACTCAGTGAAACCCAAGGCGTTGCAGACGCTTCAGAAACCGCATCACCAGAATTGTCTTTCGCTTCAAAGGCCATCACACAAAAAGTATTCGTTGAAAGGTTCTCATCACCATTGACTGGAACAAAGCCTGTAGGACAAAGATCATCGTTATTAATCGTTCCTGTCGCAACACTTGTTCCAAGGCTTCCTTGATCTGTTGATGATAACGTGACAAGAAGAGTTTCGTTTACTTCAATTTTTGAATCGGCTGTTGTACTTATCGAGATTGTACCACTTGATGCGCCTGCAGGTATGATTAAAGTTCCATCGTTATCAGTATAATCAGAATCGGATATTGATGCGATATCATCATCTGTTAGAAAAGAAATATTTGTGACTGAGCTACATACTGGTTCACTTAAAGTAACATTAAAGTCGATATTTGTTCCCTCTGCTGCGCTAGCATTTGAAATAGAGATGACAGGATTCTCTCCGGAGGTGGTAAGAAGACCGTCTGTAGGATCAATAATAGTTGTACCTGAAGTTATCGATGAGCAACCCTGATTTAAAACTGCACTCTGAGCGACGCCAACTCCATCTCCTATATTTAGCTGATCATTAATAGTTAGGTCAGTTCCATTCATATTCCAGACACCATCATTAATAATTAAATCAGTACCAGAGTTATCAAAGATTAGATTGCTTTGTTGAATAACGCTTCCACTCGCTTTATTAACAACTAGTGATTGTAGATTAAAGTTATTATCTACAGATGAAATTATCTGATCTCCCGAGCCATCTAAGATAAAGTTACCTGAATAAAAGGCAGAGGATGTTTGATCAATAAGACTACCTCTTACATGCACATTTTGTGAACCAATAGGTAATCCTTTATCTCCAGTAATAGTGAAATCTCCATTAACATACATTGTATCAACTGGTAACATTCTTCCTGTACCATAATTTGCAGCGACGATGTCTTGGAAGACAACTCCATTTGAAGTGATATCCGCATTAACATTACCGAAAAATTCAAATGTTGAATTTGAGAGATCTACGTTGGTCGATGAAAAAGTTAACTCATCTCTAATTCTAAAGTAGCCATCAAAAGTAACCGTACCTCCGGTTGAATTGATTATTAAATCTTGTCCATAGGGACTCGAAGTTGATGTAATAGTTTGATTACTATTACCAACAATATTTAAGACACCAAATGATGTTCGTGTCGTTTCAAAAAGAACATCTCCCTTTGCATTAACATCAGCAGCACCATTTTGAGAACCATTTGAAGTAAATAGACCATTCACCGTCAGAGGAGTATCTGATCTTGTTCCGCCAGTAACAGCTCCATCAAATGTTAAATTATAAAACTCTACTGAACCAATATCTATGTAGTTTGGTGTGTTATCAAAAGATCTAAAGGTAGACGTCCCCATATTTGTTGTACCACCAGTGACAATAAATGAATCATAAAAGTTAATCGTAACATCCGCTAAATTTAAAACTCCGGAAGCTTGCGAAAGTCTTGCCATTGTCATACTTAGACCTGAATTAAATGTAATTGTATTAGCACCAGGATAATCTGAAAGAACATTTAGAGATCCTATCGAGTAGCTACCGTCAATAACCGAATTACAATTTGTACAGGAGCTATCAAAAACGATATGTTGGGTGCTATCATTTAAAACAGGAGCAACTCCACTTAACCAATTAGCATCAGTAGACCAGTTATCATCTCCACCAAGCCCTGTCCAAATATGTGAAGCTGCATCATTATCATTAATGGTACCAACAGCTTGAGAGTCAGTAATATTACCCTGATCAGTGCTAGTTAAATTTACATACATATACTCTTGCATTTCATAGATAGAGTCATCATTTGTAACAACTGCAATAGTTCCAGTTAGTGAACCTGATGGAATAACTAATGTACCAGATTTTGCATCAAAGTCATTTGCAACGCCAGACCTAGCCGTACCTATCGATGTAGAATAGTCTATATTAGTAGAAAAACCACAAACCGCTTCAGTTAATGAAACAGTGAAAACTAAATTATTTCCTTCTGTAGCTTGAACATCATTAATTGTAATATTAGGATTACTTGAACTAGTAGTAATAACACCATCAGTAGAATTAACAGTCTGTGTCCCAGAAGAAATAGTTCCACAACTACTAATAAGCTCTGCACTTCCTGCAGCTCCGAGCCCATCTCCAACATTTAAGCGATCATTAACTGTTAAGTTGTTGCCGGCCATATCCCAAATACCATTTCTAATAATAAGATCCTGTCCGGCCCTACTTAAATTTATATTAGAAAGTTGAGTGACTCTTCCACCTGTTTTGTTGACAACAATTTGAGAG
Source organism: Halobacteriovorax sp. (assembly GCA_002686115.1). GTDB lineage: Bacteria > Bdellovibrionota > Bacteriovoracia > Bacteriovoracales > Bacteriovoracaceae > Halobacteriovorax_A. The sequence continues at coordinate 5,467 of NZAF01000190.1, forward strand.
CCAAGAAAAAATCCGGATGTACGAGAAATAGTTTGATCATTGCTACCAACAAAAAAGACTTCATTACTAGTTACACCTGTGAAATTTTCTAAGTAGAAATCACCATGTAAGAAGATATCATAATTACCATTTATAGTGTCTGTTCCAATTCTTAAATCTCCGAGCACCGTTATATCTTCAGTGATATTGGTCGCCCCAGTGGACTTATAAATAAATAAATTATTAAATTCAATCGGACCTGGATCAAGTGTAGCGGTTGCATTACTCACGAGCCTTATCGTTGAATTAGACATATCAACATTTCCTGAGATGTGACGAAATTCAAAACGAACCTGCATACTTCCCTGCATTGTTACTGTCCCACCAGTAGAGGCAAATGTGATTCCAGATAAGCTATTTGCACCTCCTCCAGAAGCAGAAATAAGCTGATCACTAGATCCATCAATTCTTAACCTTGTTGATTCTCCCCCTGACCCATTATCATTAACAATCACATCTCCAGAAGCAAAAATCGTCCCGTTAATTAAGTTTCCAGATAAGTTTGCACTAAGTCTTAGAGTTCCATTTACATCTAAGCTTGTTGTAATACTTCCTTGTCCACCAGCAGATTTATCAAAGGTGAAGTTCCAAAGTTCATGACTACTCACATCTAACGTAGTTAAATTATTTGAATAAAGACGTACAGTTCCTGAGTTATGAATAAAAGTAGATGATGAATTCACTCTAAAATCATCTGCTCTGATATTTAAATTACCAGAAGTAGAGGTAAAACTTCCGCCTGTCACAATTAGTCCAGTTCCGGCCCCTTGAAAATCAATCGAACTATTTCCACCAACGAAGTTTCCACCTCGATGTCTCCAACCATCATCACCAATTGTAATTGTCCGTCCTGAGTTTTGTGTGATCGTTCCTGCGAAGTCACTAGAAACATCAATACCTCTAACATTTATATTTGTATTGATACTTACGTTACACTGAACACAATCGCCATTAAAGTAAGCAATGTCACCACTACCAGGTGCAGATCCTCCATACCAGTTTGCACCTGTCGTCCAATTACTATTTCCACCTGCTCCTGACCAAAGGTGTGGATGAGTGTCATTATTTTCAATTGTACCAATACCAGTAGCATCAGTTATCGTACCTTGATTAGTTCCTGTTAGTGAAACTCTTAATGTTTCGTCTAGCTCATAGGTTGAATCATTATTAGTAACAATTGTAATTGTTCCCGAAGTTGCCCCACTTGCAATCACAAGTGTGCTATCATTATCCGTGTAGTCAGAGCCAGCTGATGCAGATTGATTATTCGTTGTATAAGTAATATTTGTATCACCACATACGGCTTGAGATAGTGAGACAGTAAAGACAAGATCCGTTCCTTCGACTTCA
>NZAF01000191.1 GCA_002686115.1 Halobacteriovorax sp.
TTTAACTCTAGTTGATAAAAGAAGTTAGGATCTTTAAATTCAACATACTTCAAGTACGGCTCAAGACCTATTGGATTGATAAGGACCAGTTGCTTAACACTTTGTGGATATAAATAAGTGAAATGGCTGCCCAACATGCCTCCCATCGAGTGACCGACAAGGATATATTTATCAACATTCAATTCATTCAACAAAAGTTTAGTATTATAAGATAAGTTGTAAAAACTATATTGGTAGTAATCAGGCTTAGAGCTTTTACCAAATCCTATTTGATCAGGAATGATAACTCGATAGCCCTTTGATACTAAATCTTTTGCAATTCTCTCCCAGTAAAAGCCAGAAAAGTTTTTACCATGCAGTAAGACAATAACTTTCTTAGACTCTTGATTTAAGTCCATATAAGCCATTCTAAGTTTCTTTTTTTGACTTTTAAACTCGAAAAACTTTACGGCAAAAGGATACTCATAAGTCGTTAACATTTTATCGAATGTAACTCTACTTTTCACTTGGACAGAACTACAATTTGTTAGAACCAAAAGTGAAAGAAATATCCAAGATAACTTATACATGTTTAATACCTTTATTTATTTAAAGTAAAAATAATCCAAAAAATAAGACTCCACCACTTAGAATTGTCAGCGTTGTCACTTTTCTAAAGGCCTTAGAACTAAGCCCTAACCATAAACCACTTATGACAGCACCTATGACTAATGCACCAAGAACCCCAAGTATTCTTCGAGAACTGCGTGGACCATGGCCTTTATGAAGCTCCATAAAACTCTTTATTAGTGATGGGGAGTGCTTTTCTACTACAGCTTTATCTGAATCTACTTTTATACTGTAATAGTCTCTTGTCGTAGGTCTTGTATACATGGAGTTTGCAGAACCCTTCAAATAGTCAAACGAGTAATCACTATCAATAGACTCTAATTCTTTCTTTAATATCTTTTCTAGTTCTTGTTTATCGACATCCTTCTTGATGGAAACTTCCCTAACAACTTTAACACTTTCTTTTTCATTACCAACGAATAAGTGTAGTGAACCAGAGAAGGCCATCAAAGTCATAAAGATTAGACTTATGCCTGATAAGTATAAATGTATCTTAATCCATGTCATTCTCTTCATTATTTCACCAATGTTTAATTTAGTTTCTTAATTAATTTAATTCTTAATCATATCAAAACTCAAGATATCATCTCAGATAATGAAGAGATCTATGTCATATTTATGTCAATATTCTAAGACTTAAAACTTGTTTTAGAGAGAATCTTGCCAATACCCATCAGTAGTTAGAATACCCTCAATTCTACCTTTTAACTCTGTTCCTAAAAAGATTGAATTCTTACTCTTTCCTGGTAAGTCGTCTTTTTGAACAGTCCACTTCGTAGACTTATTAAGAATGATATATCCTCTGGCTTCTTTAAAACCATCTGCACTTAGTATCTCACGAGGTCTCTTTGAAAAGTAGTATTCAACCATTTCATACGCTAAAACTCCATCTGCACATAATGTTGTAAGAGTACTGAGAGCTGTACAAAGTCCTCTTGTTCCAAAAGCAGCCTCTGACCAAAACTTATCTTTACTGTCAAAGTCATGAGGAGCATGATCTGTTGAGAGACAATCAAGTGTTCCATCTTTAAGGGCTTCTCTTAAAGCTTGTCTATCTTCAGGTCCATAAAGAGGAGGATTCATTTTAAAGTTATTAACAATATCTTTATTATTTCCATTGTAGTCAGGAATATTCTCATTACAAAACATAAGATGATGTGGACTAACTTCTGCAGTTATATTTAGTCCCTCTTTTTTTGCTTCTCTAATGGCTTCAACACTTTTTTTGGTTGTCACATGTAAGACATGATACCTTGCCTTTGGATGCTTTCTTAAAAGTTCAACATCTCTTTTAACCATGTCTGATTCAACATGATTAGGGTATTCTGGAATCTCAAACTTTTTTTGAAAGTCACTTGCTGTAGCGAATCCCCCATGACCAGGCATTTCAGCGTGCTGCATGAAAAGAAGATTGTTTTCAGCACAACGCTTAAAAACTTCATCTTGAATATCATCGCGAGCAACTCCCCATCCATCATCTGTAATAGCAATCGCTCCAGCTTCTTTTAAAAGAGCAATATCTGTGACAACTTCACCTTTCATATCAATAGTTGCAGCGGCAGTCTGACCGACCCTAATTATATTTTGTCCAGCACTTGCTTGTTTTTCTACAGTAGATTTTAAAAGAGCCGGGTTATCTAAAAATGGTGAGGTATTAGGCATAGCTACTAGTGAGTCATAACCACCATGAAATGCTGAACTTAATCCACCTTCTAAGGTCTCTTTATGATCTTGACCTGGAAAGCGTAAGTGAGTTTGTAAATCAAGGCCTCTTTCAATGATCAGATAATTCGAATCGACTTCCTGTATATGAAAACCACTATTTTCTAACAAAGACTTTTTTTCTTTAGCTTCATCGTTCTTTAGACGAATATTCTTTCCATTTTCAATGTAGAAAAGTCTATACTCATTATTTGATAAAGTTTGAAAGATTGCGTTTTTCGAATGATTATTTTTAAAAGATATATTCATATGCATCCACTCTTAATTTTTTGTCTTATTTTATAATATGAATGGAGTTTCAACAAATATGAATATTTAGAGGACATTATCCCGAGTCTTTTCATTTAGAAATAGACTCGGGATATCAAGTAAATTAGTCTAAAACGACTTCTTCACCATCTGGATTCCACTTTAAAACTCCACTTGTTCTCTCAGTGAGATCATTTCCAATAAACCCTTCAATGCTAGTTAATTGAACTGAATACATAGTTCTATAACCCTTAGCTTCAATTCTTAAGTAATAGTCATACTCTTCTCTTACGACCTGAGGATAAAGAGCATCAAAAGTAGCATTACAAATAGCTCTCTTATTTGCTTCTTTTTGAAGGTTTGGAAAGTTCGTCTCAAGCTCACATCTTTCAAGAATATCAGCATGAGTAGAAGAAACAGTTAATAAAAGCATTAAAATTGATACTATTTTTAAATTCATAAACACCTCTTTTTTAGGCTTATACACAAGAATGAAGAAAATGACACACGACCCAGTGCGCCAATGGTAAAATATTCATATCGAAAGGCGCACTAAAAAAATATAAAATTTGTAGAGAATAGAATATTTGTTAGACACTTACCTAACAATGCACCGCACACCAATGGAATGCGAATGACATTGTTAAATATTTGTCAAATAATCTGGATGTATTAAATAACTATGTGCTATCGGCTATAAGATAGTGATATAACAAAAGAAATTGAGAGATAAATGAAATCAGTAACACGCGCGGAAATGCTTGAAAAGTTCAAGCTTATCTTAAAACCAGAAAAGTCCTTTTACATTGTTTCTTTCATTTATGGACTCGGTGTAAGTTTACTTTCACTGGCGATTCCAATTTCCATTCAATCTCTAGTAAATACTGTCGCATTTAGTATGCTTTCGCAGCCACTAATAATCCTATGTTTTGTACTCCTATCTCTACTTATGTTCTCAGGGGTCTTAAATGCGCTTCAAATATATATTCTCGAACTTTTTCAACAAAAATTTTACGCAAGAACAACCTCTGAGTTATCAGTTAAGCTTATCAATGCGCAAAATAAAGAGTTTCTTAAAAGAAATGGAACTGATCTTGTAAATAGATACTTCGATGTCATGACTGTTCAAAAAAGTATGACTTCTCTTTTAACTGAAGGTGTCGCAATATTTCTACAAACTGTTGTCGGCGTTTTAATGCTTGCATTTTATCACCCATATTTTCTAGCTTTTGCTCTAATACTTGTTACCTTACTGTGGCTTGTCTGGGTCCTCTTTAGAAAGAAGGCGATTTCAAGTGCTGTATATGAATCAAAAGCAAAGTATAACGTAGCAGGCTGGTTAAAAGAAATTGGAAGAGTAAATATATTATTCAAGTCTCGTCAGCAAAGAGAATGTGCTATTAATACTTCCGATGAATTAATCGGTGACTATCTTAAATACAGAAAGCTTCACTTCAAGCAAGTTTACTTTCAAGCAATTTCACTACTTGCAATCTATGCTATTATGAGTGCTCTCATCTTTGGTCTTGGAGGCTTCCTTGTTATCAAAGGTCAATTAACACTAGGCCAACTTGTTGCTGCAGAACTTATCGTAACACTTATTCTTGGTAACTTCTCCAAAGCTTCTAAATACCTAGAGTCTTTCTACGATCTCTACGCAGCAGTAGATAAAATATCACATCTTTATGAATTACCTGCTGAAGATAATAAACCAGAACAGAAATACGAATTTGATAATTATAATATTTCATTTAATAACGCTGCTATAAAAGTTGGAGAGACGAAATATAGTTATAACTTTGATTTTGAATATGGAAAGAACTTCTATGCTCACTTAAAACACAATTCAAAGAAGGTTATTTTTAATGAGCTTCTTCAAAGAGTGATTAATCCTGAAAAGGGAGTTATTAAGGTTGGTAACTACTCTATACAAGAAATTTCACCTCTTGATTTAAGGGATATTGTGCATGTTATTTCAACACCAACATTTTTTGAAGGAACTATATTTGAAAACCTCACTGTAGGTAACAAGAATATTAAACGTTCAGAAGCGATTGAAGCATTAGAGATCGTTAATTTGTCATACATAATTGATACTGAAGAAAAAGGTCTCGATACAAAGATTCTCTCATCTGGTTACCCATTTTGGTCATCTCAACTTATCAGACTTGAGATAGCCAGAGCTATTATTAAAAAACCAAAAGTTGTTGTTATTACTGAGCTCATTGATCAGATTGATGATGAGACGAGAAATATGATTATGAACTATCTATTAAAAATGGATTCAACTTTTATTCTTTTTAGCAATAAGAGCTGTAGTGGTTTCAAATTTGATAAATATCTAAAGTTTGATGATTACAAAATAGTAGCTTACGATTCAGAACAAGCACTGAAAGAGGCATCGGAATAAGTATGAATACACAAGAAAGATACGATAAAGATAATTTCAAATCACTTAATGTTGTAAGAACTCCTGAATGGATTAAAGTCTTTACCATTCTCCTATGTGCATTTTTTGTATTTTTTAGCCTAATCTTAACAGTTACCCCTTGGTGGCAAACATCACAGGGGGCAGGATACGCAATTGCCTATAATCCAAATGATAGAATTCAAAATATAAACTCAGTAGTTCCCGGTTTAATTGATAAGTGGTTCGTTCGTGATGGTTCAAAAGTAAAAAAAGGTGATCCTATCGTTCAAATTGTCGACAATGATCCAAGACTTATTGAAAGGCTTGAGCTTGAAAGAGATGCTATTCAAAAAAAATACCAAGTCGCAAAAATCGCCAGTGAAACGGCCCTACTAAATTACAAAAGACAAGAAGAACTTTTTAAACAAGGTCTAAGCGCAAGGACAAAATTAGAAAAAGCAAAAATTGATTACAAGAAACTTCTTGCATCAGAGGCCAAAGCTGCTGCTGATCTCGCGAAAGCGGAAGTAAGCCTTTCAAGACAAAGAAACCAACTTATTCTAGCTCCAAGAGATGGAACAATTTTAAGAGTTATGGCCGGTTCAGGTTCTGTCTTTGTCAAAAAAGGTGACATTCTAGCAACATTCGTTCCTACTACTGTTGAACAAGCTGTAGAGCTATATGTGAGTGGAAATGACCTCCCACTTATTTATCCAGGAAGAAAGGTTCGACTTCAATTTGAAGGATGGCCAGCTATTCAAATTAGTGGATGGCCATCAGTGGCAATTGGAACTTTTGGTGGTATTGTAAAAACAATAGATCCATCTACATCAAAAAATGGAAAGTTTAGAGTTCTTGTCGCAAGAGATGAAAATGAAGTCTGGCCATCAAATGAGTTTTTAAGACAAGGATCAAGAGTTTATGGCTGGATTGTACTTAATAAGGTTAAGCTAGGATTCGAGTTATGGAGACAGTTTAACAACTTCCCTATTGCTCTAACAGGACCACCTGATAATTTACTAGACATCAAAAAAGCATATGAAAAAGCACAACTTAACTTTCAAAAATCATATGACGACGATGATGACGAGGATAAACAGAAGTAATGATGAATAAATTATTTTTAATATATTTTCTTCTTGTGAGCTCCACTCAGGCAAAAAATATTTTGTCTGAGGATATGGTCTTAACCTCAAGCATGAAGCATTATCCAAAAATCTTAGAAGCTCTCAAAAACGTTGAGGCTGCAAAGATGAGTGTTCAAGAATCACTCGGTGGCTTTGATGCTAAATTAAAATCAAAGGCTGACTACCGTGATCGTGGTTATTATGACGGTAAATCAGTTGATGTTGTTATAGAAAAGCCACTTCCATATATGAATAGTAAAATCTATCTTGGCCATAAAAGATCTGATGGCGACTTCCCTACATATGAACAAAAAAGACTGACTCTAGATAGTGGTGAGAACCGAATGGGGATAGCATTCTCTTTATGGCAAGACAGAGACATCGACCCTGTTCGCCTAAAACTAAGAATTAATAAGCTAAAACTTACAAATGAAGAAATGAAAGTACTTCGCTCTCAAGTTGATGTAAAACAAAAAGCAACAAAAGCCTATTGGAAGTGGGTCGCTTATGGAAATATTTATAGTGTTCTTAAAGACCTTTTAGAAATTGCATTAGAAAGAGAAAAGGGTCTTATAAAGAGAATTAAGCAAGGTGACTTAGCTGCCATCTACAAGACTGAAAACCAAAAATATATATTAAAAAGAAAGACCCAAGTTATTGAAGCAAGACAAAGTTTTTTAGATGCAACACTAAGTCTTTCACTGTTTCTTAGGGACGAAAAAGGCAATCCTCTTATAGCATCAGAAAAGTTACTACCATCAGAACTTCCTGATGAGAAAAAAATCTCTCAAGAAGCTTTAAATAAAGCGAAAAAACATGCTCTAGAAATCAATCCGGACTTAATAACTCTTGATAACAAAATCAAAGAACAACAACTTCAAGAAAGTTTTGGGCAAAATATGTTAAAGCCAAGAGTTGATCTTCATCTTGAAGTATCTAATGACCGTGGAGATGGTTCTAAGAGCTTAAAAGGGCAAGAAAA
>NZAF01000192.1 GCA_002686115.1 Halobacteriovorax sp.
GCCTATGAGTATACTTTAAAAGCCGAGAAAGTTTGTGAAGAAGGTACACAGAAACAAATCCCTCTTTATGATCATTACTTCTTTAGTATTTTAATCTGTGCTGAAGTCTTTAAGCTCGACTCAAGTTTTCATGATCAGGCAAAAAAAATTGCTTATAAAAATTTAAAGAATCTTAAAAAAGTGCAGACACAGATGCCTAAGAACTTTCGCTCTCGATATCTTCTGGCAAAAGCTGTCATAAAAATGAACTTCTCTCCAAATCTAAAAAAAGAAATCAGCTTTGATTTCTTATCTGTTATTGGAGTTGCAAACGAAGACAACTATTTACACATTGAAGGGATAGCCTGCGAGATATATGGAAGGTTCTTAAAAGATAAAGGAATTCACTTAGATGGCGCTCACTATCTTAAAAGGGCGCTTGGATTATATGAACGATGGGGTGCAAATTTCAAAGTTCAAGCAATCGCTAATGAAATTTCAAACATCCAAAATGATGATTTTAATAAAGAAATTAACATAAACTCCTTTATTGAGATTTCTGAATCCCTTTCAAATGAAAGAGATTTAGAAGTTATTTTTAAAAATATTTTAGAAACAGCAATAACTTTTTCAAATAGTCTAAAGGGAGCAATCTTTAGAAGAGATCACAACCAATACTTTGTCATATCAAATGTTAATAATGATATATCTCATTACCCACAGTCTATTATCGACTATGCTTACAACTCTAATCAAATTGTCAGAATAGACTCTATTTTTGATCTAGAAGATTTTAGTAAAGATAAATACTTTACAAATAATCAAGTTCGCTCTCTTCTGGCTCTACCACTAGTTGCAAATGGCGAAGTCGAGTCTGTTCTTTACTTAGAAAATTCGAAAGTTGATAAAGTTTTTACAGCTGATAAAACACGAATTTTAGAAATCATCTCAACACAAATGGCACTCTCTATTAAGAATGCCTATCTTTTCAAAAACCTTGAAAAGCTCGTAAGCGAAAGGACTGAAGAATTAGAAAAGAAAACTCATCAATTACAAATATCTTCAGGAGAAAAGCAAACTCTTATTAGAGTACTATGCCATGACCTTGCAAACTTGCTTATGTCGAGTAGAATTTCATTTAAGAGACTTAATAAAAAACTCAAAGAGTTAGAGCTATCAGATCCAGATATCACTCGTTACTTGAAAAAAATTGACTCCTCTTTTACAAATCAATCTCATGTCATTGATAATGTCCGTCACTTAGAACTAGCAAAAGAGAAAGGATTTCAGATAACTTTAACTACTGTCGACTTTTTAAAAACTTTAACAAACTCTATTGATACCTTTGAACAACAAATTAGCACGAAGAAAATTAACATTGTGATCAATGAGAATTTAAATGATATTGAAGTCTTAAGTGACGAACTTTGCTTAGGAGTAAATATTCTAAACAATCTCATAAGTAATGCCATTAAATTTACTTTTGAAGGCGGTAAAATAAGCTTTGGTCTACAGGATGACGATCAGGAATATTATTACATTTATATTAAAGACTCTGGGATTGGTATGAAAGATCAAATGGTAAGAAATATGTTTCAAGACAATATTCATACTTCGACTCGTGGAACAAATTCAGAGCCAGGCTCAGGCTTTGGTTTAAGTATTATCAAGTCATATGTTAATAAAATGAATGGTGATATCTCTGTTACAAGTAAGCACAAAGATGACTTCCCAGAAGAATCAGGAACTACATTTATCTTAAAACTTAAAAAAGCAGTTTAGCGAACAAAAGACTTCCTAGAGAAGTGCTCTCTATTAAGTGGGCTAAGTATCATGATATAGAATATCCAACAGCCACCAAACTCTAAGATCTCTCCTTTTTTATGCCCTGGTATTGTTTGAGCAAGTATAAAGAGAAGCAGATATGCTGCGATATGATGGTATTTTGGAATAGGAATCGCCCAACTATTTACAAAGCTTTTCACCTTTTCAAATTTTCGAAACAAAAAAGGTAGAATGAGAAAATAAAAGGCAATACAGATCCCAAGAATTAGGCCGAAGAAAAGTTTATTAATTTTGAGTTCACCAAATTTTAAATTATGAAAATTTGTTTCACACTGGGTATTATAAGTACAAAACCACTCGTTAGTTTGCCAACCGAAGATTCTTTGTCCCCAGCTAATCTCTTCTCCAAGACCAAATAAAAACATGAATGACATAAAGCCTAGCCCCAAAAGGAAAGGGAGTTCTCTAAATTTACTCAATATTTTAATACGATATAAACAAGTAACCATCCCTAAAGTAAGTGCAACGACAGTTGCCCACTCTAAGAAATAATCCTCACGTGTAAAGACAGCTTGATAATAATCAAGATTTACATGTGAAATAACAACCCCTGTGATAACCACAGAGAAAGTAAATAGAAAAAGTAATTTTTCACTTAGTCTCATAGATTTTTAAACCTTAGTTCCAAGTTTGGAGATCATATCAACTCGTAGCTGATGTCTTCCACCTTCAAATTCCGTATCTAGCCAACAGTTAATCATAGCTCTAATTTCTTCAATTGTCGAAACTCGAGATCCGAGGCAAAGTACATTAGCATTGTTATGCTGTCTAGATAATCTCGCATCTTCTTCTGTTTTACATAGAGCAGCTCTTATCCCCTGATACTTATTAGCGACTATAGAAACACCGATACCAGAGCCACACATTAAGATTCCTCTTTCACCAGACTTCGCAACTTCTAATGCAAGTTTTGACGCATACTCAGGATAATGAACGGAGTCTGAACTATCTGTACCAAGATTAATAACTTCTATTTCTCTACTCTTTAGTAATTTTACGACTTCTTCTTTTAGCTCTGTCGCTGCATGATCGTTAGCTACGAAAATTTTCATTGTGAACCTCACTTATCCAGCTTACAAAAAAAAAAGGGGACTATAAGCCCCCTTATTCTTTATTTAAAAGCGATACTAATATCTGTAATGATCTGGCTTATATGGACCTTCTACAGGAACATTTAAGTACTCTGCTTGAACACTTGTTAACGTGTCACATTCAACACCAATTCTTTCAAGGTGAAGTCTTGCAACTTTCTCATCAAGGTGCTTAGGAAGCATATAAACTTTATTTTCATACTTATCAGAATTTTCCCATAACTCAAGTTGTGCCATAACTTGATTTGTAAATGAGTTAGACATAACAAATGATGGGTGACCAGTTGCGCAACCAAGGTTTACAAGTCTACCTTGAGCTAGAAGAATAATTCTTCTTCCATCTTTAGCAGTGTACATATCAACTTGTGGCTTAATATTATCTTCTTCATAGTTATCGTGAAGGTGCTTAATATTGATTTCTGAATCAAAGTGACCAATATTACAAACAATAGCTCCGTCTCTCATGCTGTCTAAGTGAGAAGCATTGATAACGTCAAGACATCCTGTTGTTGTAACGAAGATATCACCTTCTTTACATGCTTTTTCCATCTTCATAACTTCAAAGCCTTCCATTGCAGCTTGAAGAGCACAAATTGGATCAACTTCAGTAACGATAACTCTTGCACCAAGACCTTTAAAAGATTGAGCAGAACCCTTTCCAACATCACCGTAACCAACAACAACCGCTACTTTACCTGCGATCATTACATCTGTTGCTCTTTTGATACCATCTACAAGAGACTCTCTACATCCATAAAGGTTATCAAATTTAGATTTTGTTACAGAGTCATTAATATTGATTGCTGGCATCTTAAGAGTACCTTTCTCAACTCTTTCATAAAGTCTATGAACACCAGTTGTTGTCTCTTCAGAAAGACCTTTAATTCCATCAATAAGCTCTGGGTATTTGTCGTGAACCATATTTGTAAGGTCACCACCATCATCAAGAATCATATTTAATTGTGATCCATCGGCCCACTTAAGAGTTTGCTCAATACACCAATCAAATTCTTCTTCAGTCATTCCTTTCCATGCGAAAACAGGAATTCCAGCAGCGGCCATAGCGGCAGCAGCTTGATCTTGAGTAGAATAGATATTACAAGAAGACCATCTTACTTCTGCTCCTAACTCAACTAGAGTCTCAATAAGAACTGCAGTTTGAATTGTCATGTGAAGACAACCAGCAATTCTAGCTCCCTTAAGTGGCTTAGACTCTCCAAATTCTTTACGAAGTGACATAAGACCTGGCATTTCAGATTCTGCGATACTAATCTCTTTTCTACCCCAATCGGCAAGGGAGATATCTTTTACTTTATAATCAGTAAAACTCATAAGTTCCTCTCTTTTATTTTATAAATAATAATGGAACATATGTTACTTGTGACAGGGGAAAACGTCTAGCTTGGTAGCTACAAAACTAGCGCTGCACAAGAAAAAAACAGCTTATGCAGCGCGCTCAATTTACTCAACGCAAAAATAACGTTATAATTGGTCAATGGGTGATTATACAAAGTTGAAAATAGCTGACGTTCAGACAATTCTGGCGCTTTATAACGATGATAAAGTTGAGTCTTTAAGAGCGCTATCTCTTGGAATTTCAAATTCTAATTATGAAGTAAAGACAGATAGGAATCATTATTTATTAAAAGTTTCAAATGACAAAAATATTGAGGAAGTACAGAGGGAGATGGAAATCCTAGATTTTCTAAGTGCTAAAAATTATCCCTACTCACTGACTCCTCATCATACAAAGTCTAACCTCTCTGTTTACGAATGTGGACAGTACTACGGTGTTCTCTTTCCCTTTTTACAAGGTATTCCTCCGGGTCCAAGTGATGACACATGCTTTGAGATTGGAAAAGCTCTAGCAAAGTTACATCTGATAAGTGGTGAGTTTATTGGACTTAGAGACTCTAAAGATATCTCACTTCCACCTAGTTTTATTAAAGACTATATTAATCAAAAAGAGTGTCCTAAAGACTTTAAAGAAGCTTATCACTCTTTAGTTGATGATAGTTACTTCAAATATGAATTCCAAAGAGGAATTATTCATGGAGATCTTTACTATGATAACACCCTATTTGATCAGAATCATCTAAGTGCCGTTTTAGATTTTGAACAAAGCGGTGTTGGTGAATTCATTTTTGACCTAGGGATTTCTCTTTCAGGGAGCTGTCTTGAAAAAGGTAGAATAAGCGCGGAGCTTATAAAGTCTTATATGAAGGGCTATGAAAGTGTACGACCTCTACCTGATGAAGAAAGAGATATCTTGTACCAAGCAGTCATTTGGGGATTGTTATCTATCTCCTTGTGGCGTATAAAGAGGTTCACTATCGGTAACCTCAATCCACTGATGGCAGATAGCTACAAAGAGTTACTTCATCGTGCCATGATATTTAAGGAACATATAAATGACATCTAATCAGTTCAATCCTAAGGAAGCATTATTTTTCGCCTCATGCCCAAGAGGAACAGAAGATCTTCTAAAAGAAGAAGCAATAGAGCTTGGCCTAAGTCCAATCGTAAAAACTGGTGGCGTAGGTTTTAAGACGGATGTCAAAAAAGCGATTAAATTTATTTTTCATTCAAGACTTGCAAGCAGAGTCTTCATGGAGGTTGGATACTTTTTTATCAAAAAAGAAGACGATATCTATCATGAAGCAAAGAAGATTGGGTGGTCTGATTATATGACGACTAATGACACTTTTAAAATCAATACTCTTTTTGATAGAGATACTAAAAAGAGATTTCATAATTCTATTTATCTTTCTCAAAAACTAAAAGATGCACTTGTTGATCATCAACGTGATCATTTTGGCAAGAGATCAAATGTTGAAACAACGAAGCCTACACACTCATTCTTACAAAGAATTGAAACAAAAGGTAAGAGTTCTAAGGTTATGGTTTATCTTGATCTTTGTGGAATGCCTCTTGATAAGAGAGGCTATAGAGACTCATCTGTTCACCAAGCTCCTCTAAGAGAGAACCTTGCGGCAGCAATACTTAAAAGTGCAGACTATACTAAAAAAGATAAGTTCTTTGATCCGATGAGTGGCTCAGGAACGCTTCTGGTAGAAGCAGTCATGATTGCAGCAGATATCGCTCCAAGTTTCATTCAACTCAAGAATGTAAAAAAGCCATATAATTTCACAAGACATAAATGGTTTAGAGATCTTGATCTTATGGACTGGTATATGAAAGAGGTTGAAAAGATTGTGGCAAATTCTCGCTCAAAGATTGAAAAGCTAAAAGAAGGTAAGTTCTTTTGTAATGATATTGAAAACGATAACATTAAGCTCATTAAAAAACACCTAAGAAAGTGCTTTGGAAGAGTTGATTTCGTGACATTCTTTAACGAAGACTTTTTAAAGATGGCTGCTTACCCTAAAGCTAATTTTATCGTAATGAACCCTCCTTATGGGAAACGACTTGGTCAAAGTGAAAGTATTAAAAGCTTATATCACAACATTGGTGAGACTCTTAAGAATCAGTGCCAAAATTCAAGAGCATTTATCTTTACGATAAAAGATGATCTTCATAAAGAAATTAGGCTTAAGACTTCTAGAAAAACACCTTTTTTCAATGGTGATCTTGAATGTCGCCTCTTTGAGTACCAGATAGAATCTTAAATAAAGTTTTTTATTTTAGATACAAGCCATGGACCATCATCTAATGGGATATCATGACCTGCGCTTGAGTGCAGTTCTAGGCTTGCATTATATTTATCTGCGAGTTTTTTTGAACAATTAAAATCTACCATTCTGTCTGCTTTAGAGGCTATGAAAAATAAATTGGCATGCAGCTTCTTTGGAGATGAGTTCTTTGCTGCCCACACAAGTTGTTTGATCATATTTTTTAGACTCATGGGGTTTTCGTTTTTTACTCTTGCAAAACATGATGAGACTTCTTGAATCTTATCTTCGTTTAAAAGATTTGTGACAAAACTTAAGATTAACTTTTCAGCGTCGTTGGCATTTCTTTTAAAAGGGACACTTAGAACATCTTTCCAAATCTTTAACTGCATTCTGTGATGAATTGGCGATAAGTCTCTGGCCGAGCTATTAATAATAACCGTAGAGTCAATTGCATTTGGAAAAGCCTCTAGATAGCGAAGAGCAACCATTCCCCCAAGGGAGATCGTCACGATATGCCATGAGCCCGCATAATCTTTCTTAAACTTCTCAACTTGAGAATTTAAAAAGTTTACTAAGGGTTTTGTTTTAAGTGGAAACTCTACGTTTGAATACTTTCCGGCCCCAGGGAGCTCCAAGTGAAAAATTCGATACTCATCATTTCCTGCTTGAAGCTTCTCTGGAAAATCATACCAATGGGCCTTTTCTCTAGTAAGCCCTCTTAAAAGAAGTATATTCTTCTTCTCACTCACTTTTAAAGTTCTCAGTGAGCTTCATGGCAAGGTTTGGTAGAGAGTACTTCATCAGAGCACTCACGTTTATCACCTTATCACTATGCTTAGCTGATTTTGAAAAGAAGTAACTTGATATATCCACGTCTTTTAAAAAAATCGTATGTCCCTTAGTTGAAAACTTTCTTAAAATAAAATCTGAGTCTAAGAAGCAAACTTCCCTAATCATCAAATTTCTAGCAAGATAGATAACAATGACATAATCACTTAAATCAACAAGAGACTTTCTAAGCTTCACACCTTTTGGCGAAGTTTTATCTCCCCAAACAACTTTTACTTCAACCCTCTTATCATCGATAAAAAAGTCAAAGCCTCTTTGAGAAGTAGATCTCTTTTGAATAAGGCCAAAGATACACTTTGCAAGCCACTCCCCGAGTTGAACAGGAAGCTTTTTTCCATTAAAAAGAATTTTTTGATCTCTAAGGATTTCATAACTCTTATTAACAGTCTCTATTGCATCAAAAATACTTTTGTTATCAGGAATATGAAGAAACAGGGTATTCTTTGCATGAATCCTCTTTAGTTTTCTAGAAAACTGTTTCTCATACCAAGAAGAAAAATTATCATCTCCAATCAAATCTAGAGAATCATAGATATAGCCCTTTTTTAAAAGAGCATCAGTATTAAAACCATCTACTTTCTTCTCTAAATAACTAATCGGTGCGTATTGATCATTATCAATCACGATATATATATTGTCTTTGTAATAATCAGTTCGACCATGTGTCTCTTTATTAAAGGCACGTATCTGACTTTCTAGATTATCCATATCCATATGTAACTCACTTTTTATGAAATTAATTCGTAACTAGCAATTAAACTGACATCGTCGTCAGATCTTCCTCAAAATTGAGGACACTATTTGCTAGCCCTATATTTCTTGTGAGCTGATACTGGCAAAAGACTTTAAAGTCATCCATTTTAGATTGGTAATATTTTTTAAGGTCACCTTCAGCGCTATCAATCTTCTTCTTGGCAATACAAGCATGCTCAAGAAGTAACCAAGCAACAACTAGGTTTCCACAGTAATTCATAAAATCAGTAGCGTGAGCAAGAACAGCACCCTCATTCTTATCCATCATCTGTTTACCCATTTTTTTAACAACGAGCTCACTCATCTCCATTGATTTTCCAATCATGCTTACTTCATGTGGCCATGATTTTACTTCTTCAGAATTCATAATGGCCTTCATCTTCTCCCCAACAGAGAAGAATGTTTTTGCTTCATCTTTAAGAATTTTTCTCATGACAAAGTCAATTGCCTGAATTCCATTAGTACCTTCATAGATTGAAGCAATTTTAGTATCTCTAATAAATTGCTCAATTCCGTATTCTGTACAATAACCATATCCACCGTGAACTTGGACAGCATCTACTGAAACATTAAATCCTTCATCAGACATAAATGCCTTACAAATAGGAGTGAAAAATGCGATTTCTGCTTCAGCATTCTTATCACCCTTTTCAGCTGCATCAAAAAGATTAGCAGTATATAAACCAAGAGCTCTTAAACCTCTTGCCGTTGATCTCATCTTTATAAGAGTTCTCTTAACGTCTGGAAGATTAATAATTTCTGTTCCAAACTGACCTCTTTCTCTTGCATATTGCTCAGTAAGCATGAAAGCAAGATTGGCCTGAGACTCACCTTGAAGACCACAAAGAAGTCTTGCTTCATTCATCATGATAAACATATTCATGATACCTTGGTGTTCTTTACCAATCATCTCACCATAACATTTTTCATCCTGGCCAAATGTTAACTCACATGTCGCAGATCCATGAATCCCCATTTTCTCTTCAATCTTTGTACACTTAACACCATTATAATCACCGACTGTTCCATCATCATTAATTCTAAATCTTGGAACAATAAAAAGAGAAAGACCTTTAACTCCTTCAGGTGAACCAGGAGTTCTTGCAAGCACAAGGTGAACATTATTTTCATAAAGATCACTTTCTCCACTTGAAATAAAAATCTTAACTCCATTAATTTCATATCGCCCATCATCTGTTGGTTTTGCTGTTGTTTTTGAAGCTCCAACATCTGAACCAGCACCTGGTTCTGTTAAACACATTGTCCCGCCCCAAGAGCCTTCCATCATCTTAGGGATAAAAAGATCTTTTTGTTCCTGACTACCAACTTTATGAATAACGTTCATAGCACCTTGAGTAAGACCAAAGTACATTGACCAACCAACGTTTGCACCAATTGCCAGTGAGTAACATGCAACTTTAACAGCATGAGGAGCTGGCATTCCACCAATATCTTCTGGATAACCTAATGCGTACCATCCATTTTCATAGAAATTCTTATTAAGTGGTTTGAAAACTTCAGGAACTCGAACATGCCCATCAACAAGTTTCACACCGATCTCGTCTCCAGGAACTCTTGTAGGATAAATTTCATTACCTACAAATTTATCGAATTGATCGACGATGTCTCTAAGTTCAGCTTCTCCGTAGCCAAGCTCTTTAGCTTCTTCCTGAACACCACAAAAATCAAAGAGATTAAAATAAATGTCTTGTAAGTCTGTTTTGTAAACTGCCATAAGTCTTCCTTAAATTAAATAAATTAAATATAAATCCCTATAATTATACAAGAAAACTTAAAAAGGTTCTAGCTGACAAAGAATAAAAAAAGCATAGTGTTAAATTCATCTAACTTTTTAAACTTCCTTCTAGAGGGGGCTTACAAGAATTGTTGGCAGAAAATAAAAAAGCACGGTGTTAAAACCGTGCTTTTTTGTAGGATTAATTAAAAGACTCTTATTTGTTGTTTATGTAATTGAATGCTCTATAAACTTTGTATGACTTTATCTGATTATTTTCTATATTTGCAACCGTAATTGGATTAGCAACAATTGGATAGTTAAAGTCAATTGTATAAAGTTGGTTATTATAAATGAAGTTAATACCCTCATTACCATTTATTAACTGATGATTAGTTCCATTATCAAAGAGTTCAAGTAGCTTAGTCTGAATCGCAGCTTTCGAATTACCATATTCAGATTCTGAATTACCATTGCTATAATCTTTTCTTTCGATAGGATTATTGTTGTCACAATCTTGTGTTCTATTTGTATAATCAAAAATCCACCACTCACCTGTTTTCTCTACTAGCTCACAATTAGTAAATAAATATGTGAAACCGTAAATAGCATCACTCGGTAGGTTTTGATACTGAAATACATTCTTTGAAGTTTCATAATCTGGTTTAACAAATGACATCGATTTAATGAGTGATCTGAAGTCATCTTTAGAAGTTGCAGCTCGATGGGAGCCTTCACCAGTATTACTTCCTAAAACATTTGGTGTTTGTGGTGTTTGGGTCTCTACAACCGGTGGAGTTCCACCTCCATTATCATCACTACCACAAGAAACTAATGTCGCTGAAAACATTAATGCCATCGCACATAAAATTAAATTTCTCTTTTTCATAACTCACTCCCAAAATGCAGTTAATTCAATCTAAATAAATATGCATTCTTATATCCAAGAATCGTGCCAAAATGTTTGTTTGTATTTATAGTGAGTTAGCCAAACACCTAGCATATAGAAATGTCTAAAATTAAGACACTTGATTAAAATCTTGTATTTTTTATGGCCACTTATATGAATACCTGGCCATAAAACTATCTATATTTTTTTCATTTATTAACATCTTGAAGTGATTTCAATGTATGTTCACTACATGATTTTAAAGACTTTAGCCCTCACTCTATTCTCAACTGCATTTGCCTTTAATCAGCAAGCACTAGATCTTAATAAGACTTGTGGAGATTTTGAAAATTTCTATCATGCCTATCAGATTGACAGTTTTAAGCAGTATATCTCGTGCGCTAAAATCGATGAGTACGATAATATGATTAATAGTATCGGGAACTTCTCCCCATATAAGCCAAAGATCTCAGTTCTTATTCATAAAAGTTCTGGTAACGCCTCTTTTGATTATGGTGGTAATATCTCTGTTCCTGCATCTCTCGTATTTTCAGGAAAATATGGAACAAGAATTTTTGGAGATATCTCAGGCATTCCAGCTATCTTTGCTCATGAATACGGTCATGCCATTTTTGCTGAGGCCCTAAAAGATAAAGACTTTTATACAAGTTTTCATAAACTTTCAAAGTCTATCTCCCAATTAAGAACTCTTCTTGTTGGCGAATATGTTGAAGGTAGTTCATATCGAAGAGTTGACTACATTAAATCAAGATCAAAAGAGCTTAAAGAGAAAAGAAAAAAGGTCTTATCAAATTCAAAAATTAGATTCATCTCAGCTTACAATGAGCTATTCTCTGATGTTGTCGCAACATACCAGTCAAATAATAAGTCTGCGATTACAAACGCACTCTATCATCATGATGTTAGTGACAAAGAGTACATGAATCTACTCGCCAGAAGTCTTGTGGAAAGAGATCATTCAAACTTAAGCTACCGCTCAGTCCATACATACTTTGCAGAAACAAGGACCTATATTGGTACTAATTTTTGGCCTTCAAGTCAGGAACAAAAAGAGGAGTATCTAAGTATTATACTTCGCGCGATCATGCTTGAAATTGATGAAAAATTTGAAAAATCAAATGAACATACTGCAAAAACTCTTAATAAGGGACTAATTGAGAGATTAGAGGGGCTTAAACCTCTTTAAATACTGCA
>NZAF01000193.1 GCA_002686115.1 Halobacteriovorax sp.
TGCTCTAATTGGTCAGTTTGATTTTTTTGAATTCTTAGCATTCTTGTCTCCTCTGATGATTTTTACAGATCGACCAGAGGCGGTCTTTGGTCAGAATGTCATATTTGCAATTCTTTTATTCTTTGCAGCGATAAAACAATTAATGCCACAGGCTTATTCAAGCTTTATTGTTTCAATATACTTTATACTTTATTTTATTTCATTAAAGCTTAGCTTTAGCTCAAACACTTCATTTATTAAAAGCTTTAGTTATCAAGTATTTGCTCTTCAATTATTTGGAGTCTTTAAGTCATTACCTAGCTTTGTCATGTATTCATCAATAGCATTTTCACTTCTTTATATATTAGAGCAGAGAGTTGAGAGGGGGAAGCCGTCACTTCTGATGGTAAATTGTTTATTATCATTACCTTTATTAAATAATATATCATTATTAACTTTTGATTATATTCTATTCCAGACCATTTTTATCACTATTTATTATGTCGATTATTCTAAAATTAGCCTAGAAATACGGAAGAATGTATTAATTGTATCCTTAGTTGCATCATTTGCTTTGATCATCAATTTGCATCAGATGGATTATTTTAATATCCATGTACTTTTGTCATATATATTAGTTATTCTTCTTCAACGTATGGTCTTTGTAAGAAATTTTATTCCTGATAGTTGTTATCAACCTAAAGAAGTATAATGGAACTATGAAAAAATATAGGGTTAGACTTTCCGATGGGAAGGTCTACGGTCCATTTTTAAAGAATCAGGTTGAGGAGCTTTTAGCGAAAGCTAAGATAGATGAGAATGCCGACTGTCAAACCTTTCCAATCGGTGAGTGGACTTCTATAAAAAACTTCCCAGAATTTACAATAAAAACAGATCCTACATCTAAGGAAGTAGAAAAAAAGAAGGATGATGATCAAAATAAGACAAAAGCAACAGTCGTCATGCCACGGGTTGGTAAAAGAGAAGTAAATATTCCTGATATTCCTGATAGTCCTCGGCATAAAGTTATTGAAGAAAATATAGATGAAACATTAGTGGAAAGCTTTAAAAAGAATCCTGCTCATGAAAAAGAATCTAAAAATGAAGAACTTGAAAGTGAAACACTTAGTTTTGAAATAGAAAGTGGAGCAAATCACTTTGACGGTGTCATTGAAGAAGATAATGAAGAGGATGAGGAACAGCATGATAAAACACGTGTCATTAATAGTAGAGAAGTTAATCTAGATAAGACTGTTATACGAGATATTAATGTTGAGTTCGCTGAAGATCAGATTGAAAAAAAACCAAAGCTTGAAGAAGAGGTTGAAGAGATTAAGGAAATTGTCATATCAAGTGATGATGAGACTAAGTTTTTAGATGTTAATGAATTTAAAAAAGATGAGCTGCCATATCTGCAAAAAAGAAAACTGGAATATGAATATAGAGAGCTAGAGCAAGAGATAAAAAAAGATGAGAAATTTCTTATAAAAAGAAATCAAGAGATCGAAGACTTTGAAGAGGATGAAGAAGATGAAGACGAGGCTGGTGATTCAAAAAAGAAGAGAAGCCTTTTCATTATCATATTTTGTGTTTTCCTAATTTTTTATCTTGATGATGACAGTGAAGAAATAAAAGTAAACGAAATTATTAAGCCGAATATAATTTTTCCGTTACAGATAAATAAAGATGAGAAATTAGCACAGGACTTTTATCAGAAAGGGCTAGCCGCTTATTCAAAAGGAACTTACTATTCTCTTATAGAGTCCTCATCATTATTTGTTAGATCCCTTCAGCACAACATAAGCGATAATCCCGCTTTATCAGATTTGATTTTAGTTTATGGAGAAATCCTTCCAATGACTAAAGATATTGCTGAGTCCGCAAGAGTTCAATATAAATTAATTAATCTCGCTAAATCAAAGTTGTACACTGACTATAAAGTTGCTTTAGGTTCAGCGCTTTTTTATTACCACATGGATAAAAAGCTTACAGCACGTACTATTTTAGAGAACTACTTAAAGTTAAGTAAAATAAACTCAAGAGTATATTCATTATATTTAAAGGTCTTAATTGACCAAGGAAATAAGACGTTGGCGAAGGGAGCCTTTGAAGTCTTAAGTGGAGCTAAAAAGTCACTAGATGTTATTGATGCATTAGCAAGTTATCATGTAATGAATGAGGATTTTGAAAAGGCGATAGAAATCTACGATCAAAACCATAAGCATTATGAAAACTCTATGATTTACACTGCAAGATATGGAGACCTACTACTTGGTGTAGGTGATCTTGCCAGATTAGAAAAGATTGCAAAAGCACTAGTCGCTCTTCGTGGAGAGGGATCACCTATGTTATTCGCAAAGGGGTTAAAGTTTGCAGGCTTTATCAATGCAGCAAAGGGTAATACTGAAAAAGCATCAAAGCTTTTTGCAAGTTCACTCGCACAATTTGAAGATGATAGTTTGAAAGATACGCTAGCAGCATTAGATCTGGGAGGTGGAGACCTGTCAGAGCAACTTATAAAGTATACAAAAATAGATTCTCATATATCTTCATCAAAGGAATTTGCTAAAAAAGGTGATTGGGAAAAAGCATTCTTGCTTGCACTTGAAGCCGTTGATCTTAATCCAAAAAGTAAAAAGGCAAAGACTTATTTATCAGAGATTCAGTCTCAAAGAGGTTATTTAAAGGAATCAATTGATACATTAAAAGAGCTTTCATTGCTTTATCCTAAAGATGTAAAGGTTGCATATGCTTATTTAATGAGTTTAATTCGTGCCTACCAATTTAAAGAGGTTAATGAGTTTTTATCTTCTTTGCATGCTGAGAATAAGCTTAAAACGACTTCTATGTATTATGAAGTTTTAGGAGAATACTTTTTTAAGAGAGAAAATTTAAGGGTGACAGTGAGGCATTATCTCGAAGCCCTAAAGCTCAATCCAATTGAAGATAAATATTTTTATAAATTAGCAAAAATTAGTTGTAGCTTAAATAGATTTAAAAAATGTAGGTCTTATATTAGTGAAGCAAGAAGCTTAGATCCAGTTAATGTAAAATATAAGTCATTGTATGCGCAGGTATTGTTTGAATTAGAAGGTATAGATGTTGCGGCGGGATATCTTTTAAGACAGCTTGAGGAACTCAAAGACGAGCCAAGACTTATAGGTAAGTTGGCAACAATCTACTACCAAAACCAAAGTTACAAGCAATATAGAATCTATAAAGAAAAGTTAGAAAGTCTAAATATAAAGGATGAGTCACTTTATAATTATCTAATTGAAACAGCTAAGATTGATGGAAATATGGATTTGTTAATAGAATCTGCACAAAAGTTACTACTTATAAATCCTGGAAATATTGAAATTAAGATGACGCTGGCAAGAGCATATGCTGGTCAAGGCAAGAAAGATAAAGCTTTAGAAGTAATCGAAGACGTTATTGATCAGATGCCAAGATATCCAAAAATTTATTATGAAAAAGCTGCGATATTATTGGATAACAATGACATTGACGGAGCAATAGAGGCTGCAAAGAAAGAAGTTGCAACTTCGGAATCTGAATACGGATATTACATTCTCGGTATGGCATTATTAAAAAAGTATGAAGGGATGGGTGATAAATCATCTTTTGCAGATGCTGAAAAAGCATTTCAATTAGCAAATGCGAAGAAGCCTAACTTTTTTGAGAATTTGTTAGAGCTTGGATATATAAAATATCGTCAGCGAGACTTTGGTGCGGCGCGAGAGTTGTATTTAAGAGCAGCGAGAATCAATCCTGATAGCTCGAAGCTCGCAAGAAGGCTTGGTGATGTGTTTAAGGAAATTGGGCAGAGTTCTCAGGCAATTGAACAGTATCAGAAGTATTTAAGATTAAGACCGACGGCAAATGACAAGTCTGCAGTTGAAGCAATAATTAAGCAATTACAATAATATCTTGACATAACTAGGTGCTAAGATTTATAACACTAAAGCGTTATTTTTCTTTGCGGAGGATTGGCTGAGTGGTCGAAAGCGGCGGTTTTGAAAACCGTTGAGCGCGAGCTCCGCAGGTTCGAATCCTGTGTCCTCCGCCATTTTTATTCTCATTATTATGGAGAAGTGGGAGAGTGGCCGAATCCAGCACCTTGCTAAGGTGTCGTACCTTCGGGTACCGCGAGTTCGAATCTCGCCTTCTCCGCCATTTTTACTTAAATTACAAATTATCATTTAAGATCAAAAGTTGTTCCGCTTCACTGGGCGCTGTCGCTTGGTTCAGCTTCTCGCATAGTAAGCAAACTCAGCGCTACGAGCGATGCTCGCATCGCAGGTTTGTCTCCGCCATTTTTACTTAAATCACACCGTTCAATCGAGTGTTTCAAGTTTTGAAACAGTTCTTGAAACAGTGTTTCAGAAAGTTGTTGATTATCATGTGTGCCTCAGTTAGTTTTGATTCATGGAAATGAGCTATATAGACTTTTTAAATTCAGAATTTGAAAAAAGGAAAAAGAAGAATTCGCTTTTTAGTTTAAGAGCATTTGCTAGAAACCTTGATGTTTCGCCTGCTCAGCTAAGCCAAGTACTTTCAGGCAAGAGAAAGCTTACGCAGGCGATGGCCAGTAAAATTGCAGATGGTCTATCATTATCACCTTTTGAAAAAGAAAGTTTTTTTGAACTTTTAAATCCAGATTCTGCTAAGCAGAAAAAGAATAGGCTGCATGACAAAAATAGAAGAAAGCTTGAAGATGATGAGTTTAAGCTGATTTGTGATTGGGAGCACTTCGCAATACTTTCTTTGTCAGAAATTAAAAATAATCAATGGGATTCAAGGTGGATAGCTAGAAGATTAAATATTCCAATAAAAAAAGCAGCTGATGCAAGAGATCGTTTACTAAGGTTAGGCTTAGTTGAAGTAGATGGGCAAAGCTTCCGTCAGTCATCGGCTCCTTTGACAACGACTAATGATATAAGTAGTGAGTCGATAAGAAGAAGTCATTACCAAAGCCTTGTCTTGGCTGAAGAAAAGCTAGAATCTGTAAACGTTGAGGAGCGTGAGTTTTCAACAGTCACAATGGCAAGCTCGCCTAAAAAAATTAAAAAAGCAAAACTATTAATAAGAGAGTTTAAGAGAAAATTAATGGAGTATATGGAAGAAGGTGAAAAGACTGAAGTCTACACTCTAGCAATTCAATTATTCCCATTAACGCAAAAGGAAGAGGAAAGATGAAAAATTTTGTTTATTTGATACTATTATCACTACTTTTTAGTTGTGCTTCTTACCAGCCGGGTAAATATGCAGATATTGTATCTGGTGATCATCCTGCAGATACACCAATAACTGCAGAAGTTGATAAGCAGTTAACAACAGAAAATTACACTTTCATAAATTTTAGTTTTGGAAACTTGGGTGATGATTGGAGAAGGGTGAAAAGTGTCCGAATAGATTTTAATAGTAAAGATCTTAATAAAAAAGCCAGTCTTATTGTTGGAGATGACTTGCAGACTTGGTCTTCTGCCATACAACATAAGTTAGCAATTGATCGTTATAATAGAGATGTGTTTTGGGGCTCTATTGCACTTGTCGGTGCTACTGCTGCAATTGCAAGTGGAAGTAGTGGTAATAGTAGCGGTATGGCAGCCGGAAGTCTTGCTTATACAACCAGTCTTGGGATAATGGGAGCGAATAGTTTTATTGACCAAATAAGTGATCTCGAAAGAGCATCCTTATTTCCAGCAACACATCTTTATCAGCCCTTTTCAATACCGGCGGGTCTTTATTCTAACAGATGGGTACTACTGCAAATTAAAAAAGAGGATATGCCTAGAGTTATTTATTTTAATGTAGAATATTTAGATGGAAAGAAAGCTTATTATAAAATTGATCTAGGTTTAATCTAAACGGAGTATAATTTGAAAATACTAATGTTTACATATGCATTGATGATTAGTTTAGCCCATGGTGGAAATGAAGTCGGTAATGGGGGAGATGTCATCGTCTGTAAAGATAATAAAGTAATGCTGCTCGACTATCATGAAGCAAAAGATTACGGCTTCGATATTAACTTTAAAAAAGATGATGTCGGATATCGACCAGTATTATTAAATATCATTTCAGAATTTAAAAAAATTGATTCTAAGTTAGCAGATCAATATTTGAAAAGATTAAATGAGATAGATATTGAAATTAACTTCAAGGAGTCTGTAGATCTTGTTGATATACCAGACTCCTATCATGTGTCTCTTCCCAAAAATTGTAAACTCAAGCAAATAGCAATACGTCTTAAAGAAAAAAGAAATGGAAAACAGTTTGTTATTGATAAAGACTTGTGGAGAAAGCTTGATGTGAGACACCAGGCGGGTCTGATTTTACATGAGATCATATACGAGCATTTTCTTTTCTTAGGTGAGAAGAATTCAAAGAAGGCCAGATATATGAATGGTCTTATTTCTCACATTGGAAGCGGAAATAAATTAAAAGTTTCATATAAAGAATTATTAAGAGACAGAGAGATACCAATTTATAGATAAGATTTGATTAACCAAGAGAACTATCATTTAATATAGTTATGAAATACTTATTACTGATATTGCTCGTTGGATGTTCAATGAACGTGAAGAAAAAATGCCGTCAAGCCGACTGGAGGGCCGTCGGTGAGATGGATGCTCGCTCGGGATTAAAGCGTTCCCAGTATAGAACTTATCAAGATAAATGCCATGAAGTTGGTGTTGATGTCGACACAAGGCTTTATTTGTCTGGTTACGAGCAAGGCTTAAAAATGTATTGCACTTATGAGACAGGCTATGAGCTTGGCCTAAATGGTAAGCCTCTATCTGTTAAGTGCCCAGATGGTAGTGCTAAAAACTTCATGCGTGGTTATAAGTCGGGCAAGCGGTTATATCAAACTCGTAATTATTAACCTTAAGTGACCATAATTTAAGGTAAAAGAGGCGTATCCAGTCAACTCGATAGGTATATAAGTCATATAAATTATTCAATTTCTTCATCTTTCTTTTATCTGAGTCAAAGAAATGCCGATACGTGATAAAATTAATCAAGTTTCCAGCTTGCGCTAACTCAAGTGGAATCAATAGGGAGTTCTTATGAGATCTTGTCTTTTAATGATATTTTTTGTTTCATCTTTAAGTTCATATGCAGGTAGCACGCAAGAGACAGTTGAGGCCATTAAAGGTTTAAAGCTTAATGATCATCATGGTCGTAAGATTGCCAGTGAGCAAGACTTCAAAGGTGCATTTGATGGAATATCTCCTGAGAAGTTAAAAGAGGTTCAAGAGCAATTACAAAAATATCAAAAACAACAAAAA